>JAZREB010000143.1:0-3649 GCA_045660585.1 Faecousia sp.
GGACTGGAATGCAGCGATGTAACCCATATCGATGGTGTTCTCGGTGCCGCGCTGGAACATATCCCAACGCAGGTAGTTGATACCGGCATCGGTGATGGAAGCAACCTCTGCAAGAGGAATGATAGCTACGTGCCACTTACCGTCAGCAACATAGTCGAAGGTGGGGTTATCGCCTGCGCCGTTAGGACCTGCGCCGGAGCCGATGAAGATCTGGCCGCCGATTTCCTGAACGGTGGTTCTGTACTTAATAGCGATGAAGCCAGCCTGGTAGCCCTTGCCATTGATCATGGGCAGCTGGTAGTAGGGGTCACCAACAGTACCGGTGGTAATGGTGATGTAGTTGCCGTCAGCGCTCATTTCAGCGGAAGCAACGTCAGGAGAACCGGGAATGGAGGAAGCCATCTCGCCGGCGGTTACGAAGAATACAGGAGCGTTGGGGTTCTCAGTCTTGTTCAGCTTGAACTCAACCAGAACGTCAACGGTGCCGTGGATATCCTTAGCAAGAGCCTTGATGGTGTGCTCACCGCCGAGGTACTCAACGGGAACCATGATCTTCATTCTGGTACCGGACTTGCCGCCCAGGGTCAGAGCAGCGTCGATAACGCCCTGCTCAGCCTCAACGGTGAATGCCTCGTCAAATACGGGAGCATTGTCGTCGATCTGGTAGCCGTAAACGCCGGGAGTCTCAGCAAACCAAGCAACCCAACCCCAAATTCTGACAGCGGAAACGTTGTAATCTTCAACGGTAGCAATCAGATCCCAAGTAGCGGACTGGCCGGGGGTAAAGAAGCCGGTGCCCTGGGTCTCGCCGATCCAAGGATCACACTCGTCGAAGGAGACGTGTGCCTTTACGGGGTCGGGCTGAGGAGCGGGCTCAGTGGTTTCTTCAGTGGTGGGAGCCTGAGTGGTGGGCTCTTCGGTGGTGGGAGCCTGAGTAGTGGGCTCTTCGGTGGTAGGAGCTTCCGTGGTGGGAGCTTCCGTGGTGGGGGCTTCGGTGGAACCTGCGGTGGTTTCCTCTACGGGGCCTTCAGGCTGCTGGCAAGCAACCATGACTACGGAGAGAACCATGCAAAGTGCCAACAAAACGAGTAACTTTTTCATGATACAGTTTCCTTTCATGATGTTTTTTACCTAACGTCAAGATAGGTATACTATATTCTAACACCAAACGTTCAAATTTGCAACACAATTTGTGCAATTTTACATAAAAATACGCAAAATAGGCGCTTTATACAATCAATCTATATAAAAATTAGGCAAAATAACAATAATCATTCATATAATAAGGGCTCTCCCGAAGGAGAGCCCCTGATTTGTTAATTGTTTAAACTTTTAAAGCTTAAAAAATTAGTTGTAAGTAACCTCGATTGCGGTAATTCTGACCTGACCGTTGGTAACGGAAGCATCGGTATTACCAACGCCGAGAGTGATGGAGTTAGCATTCACGTCAATGACTACGTCAGTGTCGATCTGCGCTTCACCGTTGAGGAGAACGCCGGTCTTGTTGGAAACGTACGTAACCTTAACGGAAACGATGGTCTTGCCCTCTGCAGCGGTAATGGTAATAGCGGGAGCCTCGTTCTGATAGATTCTCCAAGTGGTGTCACTGGTGTAGTACTTACCGGTGTTCTGGCCGTAGCTGGAAGCAGGAGTAGCGGTCAGAGAAACGGTAATGTCAGCATTTACAGCAAGCTCAGCATACAGAGTGCTGTTTTCCCAAGCGTTAGCAGCTGCGTAATCACCGATTGCTACGGTAGCAGTCTGGTTTGCGGGAGCTTCCACAACCAGCTCGGGAACTTCGATCTCGGAGTAGCCGCCGATGGTCAGAGAGGTGAACTTGATGGAGCCGCCACGGGTAACAACGCCAACCTGAGAATTTACGGTAGCTGCTACCAGAGTGTTCTCGATCACGGTCTCGGTACCGTCAATCAGCTTAACGGTTGCCTTTGCTGCGAACTGACCTGCGGGCTTGACTTCCTTAATGTCCGCGTAGTCGATTGCGCCCTCAAGAGCGATGGTTGCATAGGTCTTGCCGTCTACGATGAAGGAAACCAGCTCGCCATTGTCTGCAATGGTGAGATCGTCGCCCTCTACAGCAACTTCGAAGATCTGGTTGCCAACGCGGGTAACTGCCTCTGCATCGTAGTACTTCACAACGATGTACAGCTTGCCTTCTGCAATGTAAGCATAGATGCCTGCACCGCCGCACAGACCGCTCTGGCCGCCTGCGGTATCGGTTTCGTAGTAGTTGTTGATCTTGTACAGGTTCTGTGCAGGATCTGCAACTGCGATGATCTCATCGGAGTTTACTGCGCTGTAGCCGCGAACGAAGATGAAGTTGGGCGTGCCTACGTTTGCGGACAGATCGGTTGCCTTGTAGAAGTAGTAACCGTTCAGCTCAGCGAAAAAGTCGTTGATGGCGGACATGCTGTAGATCTTGCCATCGCCAAACGCCTCAACGGTGCAGCCACCGGTGGGCATTTCCATGATGAAGAAGTTCTTGAGGTCGGAATCACCCAGAGCAGTGCCGACTTCGTTAGCGTTGACGTCGGATGCAAAGTTCTTGGTGGTGTCGCCATTCTCATTCATTTCGGTTTCTACACCAACGGTGATGTAGGAAGCGTAAGAACCATCCTTGAGGTTGCCTGCCAGATAGGTCTCAAGACCTTCTGCAAGATCCTTTGCACCCCAGCCGGTAAAGCCGCCGGAGCCGGACAGGTACTCAAGCTCGTAGTAAACGTCGCCGGAAATGAGCAGCTTTGCGGGAATATCCATCACGAAGGTCTGGTTATCGGGATGGTTTTCGCCAAATACTTCAAACAGAGGAGTGCCTGCAACGGTGGTTGCATAGTCGGTGTTCCATGCCCATACCTTGAAGGACCAGGTATTTGCATTGCCGTCGGAGTAGGTTGCCAGGTCATTGATGGTAACCTTCTTCAGGAAGTTTACGCCGGTGTTGAATCTCTGACCGAACTTCTTATCGGAGGCTGATGCAAAGGGAGTGCCGCCGTCGCGAACGCCCAGTACGACGTTTTCGTCAACGTGATAAGGAACGTTGCGGTAGATGCCTGCAAGCTTTGCGTCGTAAGCCTGAGCAGCTTCAATGGAAGTAAATGCTGCGATATATCCAACATCGATTTCGGTGTTCTTTGCACCGAGGTAGAAGTCGTAACGCAGGTAGTTGATGTCAAATGCCTCGTTTACGGCGGTTACGGTAGCCAGGTCAACGATCAAGGTATTCCAGTTACCGTCAGCAACGTATTCAAATCTTGCCTCGTCAGCGCCGCCGGTGGGGCCTGCGCCGGAGCCTACGAAGAATTCGCCGCCCTTGCCTTCGCCGTCATAAGTGGTGCGGTACTTCAGAAGAACGTACTGTGCACCCTTGTCAACAACGGTGTCGCCGGGGGAGAAGGGGTAGAAGTAGGGGTCACCGCCGTCGGTGGAGGTGATGGTCATGTAAGTGCCGTTTGCGGACAGTACGGCAGAGGAGATCATGTTGGGAGAGAAGCCGTTGATAGCAGCGTTAGTCAGCGCAGCTGCATCCAGTACGAATACGGGAGCATTGGGGTTAACGGGCTTGGTCATAGTGAACTCAACAAGAGTTTCAACAGTGCCAACAGCGTCCTTAGCGAGAGCCTTGATTACGATG
>JAZREB010000144.1:0-2389 GCA_045660585.1 Faecousia sp.
CCTATGACGGCACCGCCACCCCCACCTCCGCCCCGGAATCCTACTAGCGCCATACCCCCGCCACTGCCCTAACCAAAACCGACAGCGCCTATGCCATCGTAGATGGTAAGGTACGCACAGTCCTGTCCTACGATGCAACCACCGGTGAACTGGGTAATGCCAATCCCGTCTTTAAGAGCGGGGATGAATACTACTTTGCTGCCTCCCAACGTAAAAAGGTCAACTGGCTCATGAGCTATTCTTCCGCCGGAGTCAAATCCGGTCAGGCTGTTACCGGCTCCACTACCTATTACGGTACCGTCCCCGTTTATAAGGGAACCGGGGACTATTGGGGCACCCCCACCAAGGGTCGTTACCTCGCCATTGCCAACGGGGACACCTTTGAGTCCAAGGGCATGTACAGTTCCTTTACAAGTATGTCTAATATGTTGGAAACTGCCTCCAAAGAACTGTGGATGGATCTTTTAGAGGGTGGCTATTTCCTCATTTACCGCTATACCGGTGGCAGTTACTATCCCCTGTACCGTGACGGTAACGGCAATGTAACAACCATACATAACGGCTGGGGATCTGCCAAGATCACCCAGGCCAAGATCAGCGCCCAGTCCGATTTCCTCCGTCATCGGATCTATGCCTATAACGAAACTCCCGACACCATGCTCCTATACTGGACGGGTCACAAAGACTACTATACAGACATGGGTACCCCGCAGAACGATATCGTTTCCTTAGTCACCGCAGACCTGCGGATCCTGTATCGTTTCGAGACCTTCCCCGGCTCCGGGGAGATCTTCTATGACGGCTGGAAGACAGAAAAGGAAGGCACCTATTGGGTCGAATTCACCAATGGCTACGCCTCCAACACCCCCGGGGATTATCCCATGGTCATCAAGTACAAGAACGCCTCCGGCACCGTGATGGAGCTGGGCGAACTTACCGTCCATGTAGAAAATTCGGCCGCAGAGCCTGAGGCAAAACAGCTGTTCTTCAGTTTCAACGACGATGCAGAGGCCCGTATCAAATACAAGTACCGCTCCCAGTACAGCGAGTACAACTTTGATGCCGCCTCCCGTTGGGATTTCCTCCAGTACCACGCAGACAACAAGGTCAACAGCACCACCGAAGGCACCGTTGACCGGGAAGAAGGTGTTCTGCGGATCTACACCGCAAACAATGACGCAGGGTGCCGGAACCTGTCTTTCCGCACCTACGCTCTGGGGAACACGCCCCTGAAATTCGACCCCAAGGACAGCGAAGTGATTGAAGTCTGCTTCAAGATGGACAACCTGAAAACCGCCTCCGGGAAGAACTCCTATTTCCGTCTCTGGTACTATAAGAACAACGGCTCGGGAGATGTCTACACCTACGAAAAGGACTATTATCTGGGCAAAGATTTTGTGTCCGATGGGAACTACATGACCATTACCGTAGACCTATTTACAGCCCAAGAGATCGCCGCCCTGACCGCCGGAAGCCAGACTCCCACCCAGACCTTCAGCAGTTGTAGCCTCATTACCGGCATCCGTCCTGCCTTCCACAATCTGACCCTCATGGATCCTGACAAGGAAGCCTCTGTTTCCGTAGACTATATCTACATCGGCTCCAAGGCAGATGCCCCCTCTAACCTACCAAAAGAGCCCCAATTGGACACCGGCTTAAAGCTGTACCACAGTCTGAATCTGGCAAGTGATATCGGGGTAAATTACTTGGTTCCCCAAGCCGCCTTGGAAGGCTTCGATCCGGAAACATTATCCCTTAAGTGCACCTACCCCGACTATATGGCAGATGGACAGACCAAGGAGATCACCCGTACCCTCACCCCTGTGCTGAAGGACAAGTATTACTACTTTACCTTAGACGGCCTCACCGCTGTCCATATGACCAATGAGCTGACCGCCGTACTAACCGGCACCAAAGAAGGGCAAGTCTACTATTCCCCCACAGACAGCTACAGCATCGCAGACTATGCCTATTCTCAGTTATCCAAAGAAGGGGTTACATCTGAACTCAAAACGCTCTGCGCAGAACTTCTGCGCTACGGAGCCAAGGCTCAGATCTATAAGGGCTACCGTATGGACTACTTAGCAGACAGCGCTATGACAGAGGCCCAAACCGCCCTCCTGACCGATCTTGACACCGTCATCTTTGGCACTACTAACCGTACCCTAACCGATCTGGAAAATCCCCCCATCAAATGGCAGGGCAAGGCTCTGAATTTAGACTCCAAAGTTTGTCTAAAATTCATCTTCACCCCGGGTTCTTACACGGGAGATATCTCTACGCTGACTCTCCGTGTACGCTACGAGGATGCAAAGGGTGCAGAAAAAGCCCTGACCCTTACAGGGGCAGAGCTGTATAACAGTACCCTAAACTACTATGCCTTTACCTT
>JAZREB010000145.1:0-1463 GCA_045660585.1 Faecousia sp.
CTCCCCCCCATCCATATATTGGAGCCCTCCGAGGATCCACAGGAGGCCGACGATCAAGGAGATACCGAAACAGCGGAATCCACTCCCCCGGACGAATCTCCCGAGGAGCTTCTCCACCGAACCCACAAATCACTGCGGTTCCTGCTGGTACAACGAGCCATACTGGCTGTCCTTGCACTACCGGGAATATTCTTGCTCCTGTATAATGCAAAGGGTTGGGAATTTCTTCCCTTCTTAAATGTCCATGGGTCTACGGTTGCCATGGGGATCTTAGGATTGGGAACTCTTCTGGCTTATCCCGTTTTATGGCAGGGACTTAAGGATCTGTTTGCTCTGCGGATCAGCCTATATACTATAGGCACCATGAGCAGTATCGTGTGTCTGATCTACAGCTTCCTCCATCCGGACATTATTTATGGACCATTGGTCACCACACAGCTCTTCTTCCTGCTCCAATCCAAGGTCGATGAGCTTGCCGCCCTGTTCTATACCGCACGGACCGTTACCGGTCTCAAATCCCCCATGGGGGTGTGCAATGCCCCCCGGTTGCCCGAAAAAACAGCCTCCCTCCGCAGGGATCCCGGCAACGTGTCGGATTTTATGAAAAATCTGAAGGTCAGTAGTCTGCCCCAGGATCTACTGTGCGTATATGCAACGATTCTATTGGTACTGCTCCCCATTCTGGCATTTTTCCTCAGTACCGACGGAGCCATCCCCTACCTGCAAGTATGGCTCCTGCTCCTTCTGGGCGCAGTTCCCTATGCAGGTCTGCTCTCCTTTTTTAAGCCCTATCGTTCCCTTGCCAAAAAGCTCAGTGGCTATCGAGGCGCGCTGTGTGGCTGGCATGGGGCGCAGATATTCGGCGGAAAACACACCATTATTCTACGAGACGGAGATCTGTTCCCCCGCAAGGGGATCTCCTCCAACGGTATGAAGCTGTATAACGGCCACGATGCAAGCAAAGTCATCTCCTACGCCCTTGCCGCCTTGGAAATGGCAGACAGCCCCCTGCGCCACCTGTTCGAGGCTCTGCTCCGTGAACAATACGGAAAACACAGCCGTGTGGGAGAATACCGTTTCTATGACCACGGCGGTGTAGGTGTGGAGATCGGGGAGGATATCGTTCTGGTGGGTAATCTGAGCTTTATCCGTTCCATGGGTGTCCATATGCCCGCAGGTACCAGAGTCAGACAGGCAGTATATGTCTCCATTAACGGAGAGCTTGCAGGGATCTTCGCCCTGCGGTATAAGCCCAACGCCTCCACCCACGACGGTCTGCGTGATGTTCTGGCCAATCGGAATTTCTCTGTTATATTGGCAACCAGAGATTTCCTCATTACCCCGGAGCTCATCGCCGCCAAATATACCCTGCCTACAGATACCATGGTGTTCCCGGATTATAAAGAACGGCTCCGCCTCTCCGAAACCAACGCAGAGCAGGCCATGAGTCAGGGCGCCCTCAT
>JAZREB010000146.1:0-8685 GCA_045660585.1 Faecousia sp.
TGCCTTCTGGGATGCCACCTGGATGTCAAATAGGGGTACCCTGTGACCCAAAGAGATTCCGAATGCCTCTCCCTGGGTTTGGGGAACCAGTCCCCTGTTACAGTATCGGGCAAACTCTGCTCCATCGGTACCGAGGATCCGGAAGGATCGTGGCACGGTGTAAAACTGGCGGATCAGCTCAATGATCAGCACCACGATTTTCCGAAAGGCTCTGTAGCTACCCTTATTGGCATCACGGGACAGCTTGCTCCCTGCCTCCTGTAGGGCGGCAATAGCAGAGGCCGCTGTAACACCACCGCTGGAGCCACCGGCGGATATATCACGGTTGCCTGTGGTTTCCTTCAGCTCTTCGATCTTGTTATTGAGAATATGGACATAGATAGAGGGCAAGCTGTTACCCTGTACCGGGAGAATACTGTCTTTCCCCAACTGCCCGTCTACGTGGATCAGGGGACGGCCGAGATCCAGATATTCCTCCTCATTCACCGAACCGTCGGATCGGATAAAATGACGGGGTGTGGCATTTGCCAATAGATTCTTTAAAATCGCCTGATTACAGCGGTCAATGTACTCCTGCCCGGATTTTGCCACATCGATAAACCCGAATCCGCAGGGACTCCCCTTGACCCTGAACAGGGGATCAAATACGAAGGGATATTCCCCGTGATCGTACCAACCCCGGTTACGGAAGGCTTCCTCATTCTCCGAGGCAAAGAGGATCTCTTCCCCCACGAATTTGCAGTAATGGAGCCGTCCACCCTTGCGGTAGTACCAGTCCACCACAGGGAGCAGATCCCCCGTATCTACACTGTCGTCATAGATGTACTTAGATACATGGGCACCGGTTCCCGTGAGCTTTCCCTCTAAGGCAGGATAGGTCTGCAACAGCCCCTCCTTATCCTGAAGCTCTACATGGAACACATTACGGCTGTCGGCGATTTTGCTGATCCCCGGTTGCCAGAAGAGGTTAATGGGATCCACCCTGCGAACCGTAATGTCTCCTAAGCCTCCCATGGCGTTGGGATCCCAGAACACCCCCTAAATGGCGGTACCGCTACGGAGCTTGTCATCCCATCCGTCGGAATAGACCTGCTCAAAATCTGCCTGCTCCAATAGAACCGGAATGATCCGAGACAGGAGCTTTGCCTCTTCTTCGTCCTCCCTCTCCCGTGGCAAGAGCACAGGGGAAGGGTAGTTATCCATGGCATCTGCGTGCTTGTTGCAGATACAGTTAAAGAGCCATGCGCTCACCGGCTCCACCTGCTCCCCGGAACTGCCACGGAGATAGTCCCAGTGCCGTAGCTTGTACCACTGCTCATTGGCAATGAGCCTGGCCTCCAAATGACTCTTCCCTGCCCGATAGGCCTGCAAAGTAGCCACCGCATTGCGTATCGTCTGTTTATCAACCAATCTATCGACCACCTTTCTACTTTCTTACATAATTTTGCCCCCAACCAAATTCCCGTTTAGCGCACCGTTGGTGCGAATGATATATCTACGATATGATATACCCCACGGCTGTGGGGCATGATATACCTACGGTATGATATACCTCGCCAAGGCGAGGCATGAATGTGTGCCCCAAGGGCACGGATTAAAATATGGGTTAAAGCCCATTATTTATTTTATTTAGTGGCGTAAGCCACACCGACATACGCGTAGCGTATATCATATGCAACGCAGATATCATACCCATAGGGTATATCATCCGTTCTGTAAGGAACGGATATCATTCGCTCCAAGGTCGCGATAAACTGTGATTTGAGAGAGTATGAAGGAGGGCTGTCCCGGGGTGGGACAGCCCTTGTTGGGTGATGGGATTAGTTTTTAAAACTGTTAAAATAGTTAAGAGCGGAATCGGAGTAGGAAATGAGCGCCTGACAGAGGATCAAGAGATCCCCGGTTCTGCCGTTGCCGTAGGTGTCGGGGCTGTACTCCATGGTGGGAGATACCTGCTTGCCCTGGGCATAAACTGTGGCAGTTACTACGGTGCGGAGCTCTGCGGCGCGGAGACCGGCAAAGTCCATAGCGTACTGACTCTTTCCTTCGTGATAGACCACAAGGTCTGTCAGGGTTTCTGTGACGGTCTGACCTTCCAGATTGACATAGGTAACGCGGACGGAGAGATCCTCACGATCGCCGGTGTACTTGGACAGATCAAGGATCATACGGAGTGTGACCTTGGAATCCAGGATCAGGCTTCTGCCTGCCCAAGTTACGGTGGGGTTGGATAGATCATCGTGGATCACCTTATTGTTCCCGAAGGTAACGGCATCCAGATCGGACAGCAGAGCGTTCTGTGCTGTAGTCATGGAGCTGTCTGCAAGACTGTCTGTACGATAATTCTTCTGGATCTGTGCCTTTGCACCGTAGCGCAGTAGCTCGGCGCAGAGGGTTTTCAGCGCAGTGGTGTTTCCGTCTTTCTCCATTTGGTTATAGGCGTAGATGGCAATGCTGTATTCGTCTACGTTGGAAACATAGAGTTTTCCATCCTTATATCCATACAGGGTGCTACGGATCACGTTATTCATCTGGGTGGCAAGGAGACCATCCATGGTGAAATAGTAGTATCTGCCATTGAGAATCGGATCGATTCGGACAGTTGTGGTGCCGTTGAGGGTATTACCACTGTAATTAGGTACGACACATTCCAGATAGAAGTCCGTAAAGCCTTCCATAGATGCAGTAGTAACGGCGTAGTTAATGGAAATATCACTTGCAAGATTCAGGGAGTGATTGATTTGGACATTCCAGATAACGGGAGTAGGATCTTCATAACCGCAATAGATACAAATGCTGTCTTTGCATGTGCAATCTTCTACCTTGGTATAGTTGCTACAGTTTTTACAAGTGATTGTGTGGGTGCCGTCTTGATTGGAGGTATAAAGGTAGCTGTGTCCCGTTGCAGATAGGGTAGTTACATTGAGATTGGTATTGCATATCTTGCAGTACTCTACGATGGCACCGCTTTCTGTACAGGTGGGGGAAATGGTAGCGGTCGCGGAGGTATGCCCTGTTGCAGGGAGGGTAGTGGTGTAGGTATCACCGCAGGCACCGCAGGTATAGGTGACAGAGCCGGGGGTGGTACAGGTGGGAGCTACGGTTACGGAAGTGTAGCTGTGCTCGGCGACATTTGTATGATCCCCTACATAACTATCCCTACAGGTAACACAGGTATAGGTGGTATAGCCACCTGCGCTACAGGTAGGCGGAGTAACAACGGCTTTGTAGCTGTGACCGGTTGCAGGGATGGTGGTAACGCTGAGATTGGAGTTGCAGGTTTTGCAGTACTCTACGATAGCACCGCTCTCTGTACAAGTAGGATCAATGGTAGCCGTTGCAGGGTTATGTCCTGTTGCGGGGATCACTGTGGTGCTGACAGTTGCACCGCAATCCTTACAGGTGACAACGGTCTTGCCGTTTTCGGTACAGGTAGCAGGGGTGGTAGAGGTAGATGTATTGCTGTGGGAACAGGTAGCGGTGACCTGCTTCTTATACAGGTGCATATAGACTGTTACGCCGGAACTGCTACTGTTGGTGACGAAGAGGGGAGTGCCGTTATCACCGATGGTTTCGATGTCATCGCGGAGTGCTAAATAACGGCTGTTTGCGGAGAGAAGGAAACCGTTCTTGGAAGAGGTGTAGCTACCCTTCCAGGTAGAACCGGAAGAGGACAGGGAAAGAGAAGTCTTCCCGGAGACACCTGTGAGGTAAGAACCGCCGGAGGTCATCATGGTAAAGCCGTTTGCGTTACCGCTAATGGTCCAGACATACTTGGAAGAGGCAGAGGTGTTCAGGGTCAGACCACCGGGGAGGGAATTAAAGTTTTGACCGCTGGACTGCATTGCGGCATAGGTGTCGTCCTTTGTAGTGGTCATAATGTAATAGCCGTAGTTGCCGGCATAGGAGCCCGTTGCTGTGGCCATGACCAGATAGTCACCACTTGTCAGATCACTTGCAGAGGTGACCAGCTTGTAAGTGTCGGTGGTGGGCTCTTCCGGTTCTGTGGGAGTGGTGGGTTCAGTGGGCTCAGTGGTCTCGGGGGGCTCTGTAGGATCTGTGGGATCTGCAGTGACTGTGCCGGAGGTCACGGTTTTGGAGATCTGGTTGGTAGCATAGTCAAAGGCGACCGCTACCAGATTCTTGTTGGAGATGCCACTGACATCGAAAATAGCGGTACAGCTTTCTCCCACGGCAGAGGGAGCAAAGGTTTTCTTTGCGTGGAGAGTCTGGTAATCGGAGGAGCACAGGATAATGCTTGCCAGATACTGGGCATCGGAAGCAGTGACGGAGACCAACTGCTTGGAGGAATCATATACAGCACTCTTAATGGTAGGTGCGGTATAGTCGACGGTGACGTCAAATTTCAGGGCATTGGTCTGCCAAGTATTGGAGCTTTCTCCGTAGGGCAGGAGAATGTCCAGAGAGACGGTTGCAACGGTGCCGGAAGAAACGTAGGTCTTGCCATCGGACTTGGTTCCCTTCCAATCAAAGCCTACGTGGGGTGTCCACATAGAATCTTCCTGTTCGTAACGATCCTTAGGGATGTAGTTGGCTTGTTCCGAATGGTAGACGGTGCCGGTATTCTTGTCCTTAATGGTCAATTTTACCGCACGGGCATTTCTAAGGAGTCTGGGATAGATGAGGATGCCCACAGCGTCGCTTGCGGCTGCGTTAGTGTTGGGGGTGCTGAAGGCGTGATATGCAGAACTGTAGGGTGTGTTGCCTGCGTCCAGGAGATTGGCACCCAGATAGCTATTGGGATCACCATTGCTGTCTATGGTATAGATGGTGTTCATGTCGGTGTAGAAAGGACCGAATTTTTTAATCAGAACATCTGTAAGGGAGAAACCGGATTCGGCATAGGTTTTGCCGTTTTCGTAGATCTCGTTATTCAGAGCATAAATTGCCCGGAGATATTCAAAGGTGCTGAGATTTTCCAATGCGGGGGCCTTCAGCCAATCTCCGTAATAGGCAAGGAAGGTAGCATGGGTTTCTACAGCGGCTGCGGAGGTATCACCCTCGGCAACGGTATTGGAGAAAGAAATATAGCCTTCCACATAGGTGCCGTTGGGGAAAAACTTGTCGTAGTATTCTCTGATGTCATTTGCAAGGGTAATGGTAACAGTAACGGTTTTGGTTTCGGAGGGCTTCAGCGTGATGGAGGTGACTTCTTTACCGCTGACCTTGTAGGTGATGGTGGCACTACCTTTATTTCCGGCGTAGAGAAGTCCGCTTCTCAGGAAATTGGTATAGCCGGTATCGGAGCCCCCAATATCATCATAGAGGATGTAGGCGTTGAAATTATCGTAGGTAACTTCCTCATAACCATCGTTGACAAGGGTCAGATCCATGGTGTAGACACCGGTCTTGTTCTTGTCGTCTCCCAACTCCTGAATGGGGTTCGAGATGTAAGCGCCATAGAGGTAGGCAACGGTAGAGTTTGCACTGTTGGCAAGGCCGGAGCCCTGACGACGGACGGAATATACATAGTCATCGGCATCCTGCAGAATAATTCCGGTGGATTCCATCAAAGAGATGGCCTTTTCCATGCTCTGGATCTTGGTAAGACCGGTACGGGATCCGGAGGTGTTAGAGGCTCTACCGGCTGCACGTACTGCCTGTAGCAGACATGCAAAAGTGCCGGCGGCATTGGGACAAGCCATAGAGGTACCGCTCATGACTTCGTAGGCGGTATCCGAGGTAGGAACTGCGGAATAGACCATGCCACCGATAGAACTGATGGTGGGGTCAATGGTCAGCATGGGGGAGGTGCCCCAGTTGGAGAAATCGCACATAAGATATGCATTGGGATTATCAACATAGGTCATCTGGGTGGGGGTAGTGAGCTTAGCGGTAGAAGAAGCGGAGAGGAAAGTCTCCTTTACAGACAGATCCACGGAAACAGCAGGGATGGCATAGGGGTCAATGGACATGGAAATGCTTCCGGCGGAGTTGTTACAGACGATGATGCCGACGGCACCGGCATTGGCGGCAAAGTCCATCTTTTCCTGGAAGGAGATCTCGCCACGGGAGACAACGACGATTTTGCTCTTTACGTTGACGGAAGCATAGTCTGCTTCGGTACCGTATGCGAGATCCTTGCCGTCAGAGGTTTTCAGAACCACAACGGAGGTGCTTTTACCACCGAAGGTCTTGATCCAGCCATGGGTACCGTCACTGCATGTGTCAATGAAGGAGAAGGACCCACCGTTAAAGCTCATGGTGTATGTAGGATAGTTGGAATTCTGTACGGCGGCAACAGAAATGTTACCCTCATAAGTAGCAGGGGAGGCAACGGTGCCGAAATCTGTGTACTCACTGCCGATATATCCGATAGATGAGAATTCTGCCATGGAGTATTCATTACCGGCGGCGACACACATGACGATACCGGCCTGCTCCATGCGCTTATAGATGTTGCCGAACACATCGGTTTCCAGAGAACTGTCGTAGGTGAAGCCGTTCTGAGCGCCGATAGACATATTGACCACGTCTACACCAAGGGTGTAGCAATCTTCCAATGCGGAGAAGTAGATGTCGGAGGAGGTACCACCGCCGGCATCTTTAAAGATCTTCATAGATACCAACTGTGCGGCAGGAGCGCCACCGGACATAATGAGGGCTCCATCGGAAGATGCGGCATAGCCCACAGCGGTGCCGGAAACGTGGGTGCCATGACCGTTCTGGTCAGAAACATCATTGTCTTTGTCAGCGTAGTCATAGGCAAAGGGGATCTTTGCGCTGACGTACTTAGCCTTTACAGAGGCCTTGGAAATAGAAGAGGAGGTCAGGGTTGAGGTAATGGGCATGGAACTGTAGACCTTAAATGCCTCGTGAGAGGTACGCAGACCGGTGTCCAAAACGGCTACCACAATGCCTTCGCCCTTGAAGCCGTTGCTATTCATGACAGTGTTGCCAATGATCTGATTGGCATAATTGTTCTCGGGCTTTTCGGGACGGGGCTCTGCATAGTGGTTAGCAATATAAACAGCGGAAACACCGGAGATCTTAGCAATGCTTTCCAGATCGCCGTATGCTACGTCACAGCTAAAACCGTTAAGCAGAGTTGTGAACTCATATGCAGGGGTATAAGAGATCCCACTCATGGCTCTCTTAACCGCGGTGTGTTCTTTGTTCAGACGGAGACGGTAGACAGACTTCTGGGCGACGGTGCCTTCGTAGTCGGCTTCCGGTGGGCTTTCCAGAATGACGATGGCGCGAACCGTGTCCGTATCGGCATATTGGTGAATGTTGGTTGCTTTGAAGCTCTGGCTAAATGCGCCTACATTCAGAGCAGAGGGGGATTCTTCGGTAGCGGTCTTGTCCGGTAGCAACTGTGCAGCGCTTGCGGTGGCAAGACAGGACAGGAGCATAGACACAGCCAGAAGAAACGCAAGGACTTTGGAAATGTGTTTCATACAATTTCTCCTTTTTAGTTTGGATCTCATCCTTGAGAGGAAGAGAGAATCTTTTATATTATACCAGATTTTCCTAAAACTGTCTATAGAAAGTTGGTAATTACATGGTATATTTGTGAACTGTTGACAAAATTTGCGTACAATGGTATACTGAGACTATCTATACCACAAAGGAGAATGTATATGAAGTGCTTAAAAAGATTTTTACCCATGCTTCTGGCGATTTCTATGTTGCTGGGACTTCTGACCGGAAGTGCATCAGCCCTGGTAATCGGTGATTCCAACTACACTAAGATCGCCACCTTGCCCAATGACTACAATGCTACACAGGGTATGTGTGCCGATGACAATTATATCTATACTTTTCAGAGTCCTCAGGGAAACAACGGTGTTGCCCATTTTGTTCGGACTACCATTTCTACCGGCACCAATGTGGTTATGAAGTATACCGATGATACATCCATCACCAATTTCGTAGAGTTGGGTCACGGCAATGATATGTGCGCAGTGGTTCTCGATGGAGTGACCTATCTGTATCTTTCCACCATGTATCACAAGTCCCATAGCACCTATGCTACCCACAGTATCTGGAAATTTAAGGTTAGCGGAAACACTCTGAAAAAGGTGGCCTATTACGATGTCGTCGAGGGAACCTCTAACCGTAATTTTACCGGTTTGACCCTTTATAAGCAGGATGAGGAAAAGGTAACTCTTCTGGGCTGCCTGGATCATAAGTTCTATGCCATCGACATTCCTCACGATCAGGCCAGTGGTACAATTTCCTGCACAAAGGCTTTTAACATCGATTTTACCGGCTCCGTGTCTATCAGCGGCGCCCCTAAGTATAACTATACCAACAGCAGTGGTACCAAAATGTACTTGGTACAAGGCATGCATTATTCCAACGGTCGGATCTACTACCTCATGACCGCCGGTACCTCCAATACCCCCAGAAGCAAGAACTACATCCTGGTCTATGATATCAGTGACTATCCCGAAAATACCGCAACCAGAACCCCTCTTGCTTCCGAGAGTATTTATATGACCTCCTCTACCTATAATTATTTCATGGAGTTGGAGAGCGTTACCATCCGTAACGGTATTATGTATTTTGCTACCAACGCAGGTAAAAGCGGTTATTACGAAGCATATGACTTTGTAGGCAAGCTGAAGACTACCTTTGAAACCACTCCCGAGTATACCGTTACCTTCTGTAACGAGGCAGGCGCAACCCTCCAATCCCTCAAGGTTTTAGAAGGCAGTG
>JAZREB010000147.1:0-8992 GCA_045660585.1 Faecousia sp.
CCTCTGCTGCTGCCAAGAACAGTGCACGGTCTTCGACCTGGACAGAGATAGCGGGGATCCGGAAGGGCTCAATGACCATGGAGATGAGGCCTGCCTGGTTGTTAACAATGATGATGCCGGCTGCGCCTGCATCTGCTGCAAAATCAACCTTTTCCTGGAAGGTGATGTCGCCACGGGAGACAACAACGACCTTATCGGTAACGTCGACACCCTCGTAGTCCTCGGCATAGCCGTTGGACAGGTCGGTGCCTTCTGCATTGCGGAGAACAACCATAGGTACGGAGGTCTCGGCAAAGTTCTGGATCCAACCATGCTCGTCGTCGGTGCAGGAGTCATTGAAGGAAACGGATTCGCCACCAACGTAGATGACGTAATCGGGATATGCATAGTTCTCCATAGAAGCGATGGAGATGTTGCCCTCGTATGTTGCGGGGGAAGCGATGGTACCGAAGTCGGGATACTCGGTGCCTACATAGCCGTTGCCACCGATCTGGAGGGAGGAATAGTAGGCCATGGAGAACTCGTTACCTGCAGCAACGCACATAACGATGCCGGCAGCTTCCATTCTCTTGTACATGTTGCCGAATACGTTAGTCTCCAGGGACTCATCGTAAGTAAAGCCGTTCTGTGCGCCGATGGACATGTTGACAACGTCAACGCCCAGACGGTATGCATCTTCCAGAGCGTAGAAGTAGATGTCGGAGGTGGTGCCGCCGCCTGCATCCTTGAAGATCTTCATGGAAACAAGCTGTGCTGCAGGTGCGCCGCCGCGCATGATCTCTTCGCCCTCTGCGGATACGGAGTAACCCAGAGCGGTACCGGAAACGTGAGTGCCGTGGCCGTTATGGTCGGTTACATCGTCGTCCTTCTCTGCATAGTCATATGCAAAGGGGATCTTGGCGCTGATGTACTTACCGGGAGCAACAGCGTGGATCAGGTCTTCCTCGGCGATAGCTTCCTTGATGTACATGCTGTCGTACACCTGGAATGCCTCGTGGGTGGTACGCAGACCGGTGTCCAGAACTGCAATTACGATGCCTTCGCCGGTGTAGCCACTTCTGTTCATGGCAAGGTTACCGTTGATCTGGCCGGAAATATTGTTCTGGGGGATCTGCAGCTGGGGCTCGGCATAGGTGTTTGCTACGTGAACGGAGGCAACGCCTTCGATCTCAGCGATCTTTTCCAGGTCGCCGTAAGCAACATCACAGCTGAAGCCGTTGAGCAGAGTGGTGAACTCGTAAGCCATGTCATACTTCATGGTCATAGCCTTACGAACTCTGTTCTGCTCGTTAGTCAGCTTTACGCGGTAAGCGGACTTCTGGGCCTCGGTGCCTTCGAAGTCAGCTACGGGGGCGCTCTCAAGTACTACGATAGCGCGAACAATCTCGTCATCGGCGTACTTGTAGCTATTGCTTTCCTTGAATTCCTTACTAAGGGCGCCTTTTTCCTTAGCGGAGGTTTCAAGGGTGTTCTGTTCTGCACCGATCTGTGCCTTCTCACGGGTACCTGCTGCGGAAACACCGCTGAGGCAGGAAAGTACCATGACAAGCGCAAGAATCAGCGCAAGGACGTTCTTGAACTTTCTCATACATTTCGCTCCTTTAAATTATTTACTATACACGAAAGAGTATAGTCCTTCATGATAGTATAGGCTTACATAGTATAGCAAAATTTACCGCCCTTGTCTACTGTTTTTTCGTAAAAAAAGGAGATTTCAGCAAGAAATTCCGTTTTTTCTTTCAATGCTCCCATCTACGCCCCACATGGCATAAAAAACAGGCTGTCTTACGTACTGCTAAGAGACATAAAACAGCCTGTTTTTCTTATATTTCCATGGATTTTTTCCTTGTGAGCAGGAGGGCGACCCCTACGGCACCAAGCCCACCGGTGATCTTTGCTATCATAACGGGGAGGAGCATCCCGGAGTCATACCCCGCAGTAAATCCTAAGTGATCTCCGAATACAAAAGCCGCAGACACGGCGAAGGCCACATTGACTACCTTCCCCCGTCTGTCCATGTCCTTCAGCATAGAGAACATGGGAATGGAATTGGCAAGGCTTGCAATGAGCCCTGCGACGGCAGTATCGTTGATACCTATGAGATGCCCCAATTTCATAAGGGGTTTGCGCAAGGCCTTGGTCAGGAGGAAAACCAGAGGGAAGGCCCCCGCCAAAACAAAGCCGATCCCGAAAACCACCTCTGCCCCGTCCATAAGAGGCGCCATGCCGGGGATCAAGGTAACCCCTGTCAGATGGGTAAAGATCCCAGCCCCCAGCCCTACGGTGATCAAAGCAATAATGATCCTCCCAAACCACAGAAAGCCGGTGATCACCGCCTTTTCAAAGAACCACAGTCCAAGGGTAATCGCAACGGCAAAGATAACGATGGGAAGGAGGTTCCGCAGGATCATTCCCACAGGGAATCCGGCTACAACCCCACCCACAAAGGCGCCAATAGGTATGGTAATGACTCCCGCCAGGATCCCCTGTGCCAAGGCCGGGCGATCTTCCGCCTTGATGATCCCCAAGGCAATGGGGATGGTAAAGACAATGGTTGCGCCCAGCATGGAGCCGATGATGAGCCCCCCGAATTGAGCCGCCTCTTTGGTCTGCGCCAGCTCTGCTGCCAGTGGCGCGCCCCCCATATCGTTGGCTAAGATCGACCCTGCAAACATAGCAGGATCCGCACCCAGGAAACGGTACACCGGCACCAGAACGGGCTTCAGTAGATCTGCCAGCACAGGCGCAAGAGCCAGGATCCCCAGCATGGACAGAGACAGTGCTCCGATTGCCAACAGTCCCTCTTCAAATTGTTTTCCCAACCCAAAGGGAGATCCAAAAATTCGATCCAAGGCCCCCAAGATCACAAATATCCCCATGAGCCACAGGATCCCTTCGTCAATGGTCATGCATTTCCTCCTTCCGGCAAATCGTACCGTTTTGCAGATAGCTGTATTCTAAATTGCGACTTGTCGAACTGTGATTTGGGGAGTTATTCCCCCTCTGTTTGGATCATTCCCATATCCCCGGGGGCAAAGCCACAGGCGTTGGCTTCGTCATAGTCCAGGTGGACATAGGTGCGGTAGTTGGGACTCACCCGGACGGTCACGTCCTCAAAGATCAGGGGACGAGCGCTGAAGGTGCGGAGTTTCACCCGCTGCCCATCCCGCAAGCCTCGATTTTCTGCGTCCCCCGGAGTCATGTGGATATGCCGTTTGGCAACAATGACTCCCTCTCCAATGGGGTATTCCCTGTCTCCGTTGGCAAGGATCAAACCAGGGGTATTCCTAACATCTCCACTATCTCGCAGAGGGGCCTTCAGCCCCAGTGCCACGCAGTCCGTTTTAGAAAGTTCCACCTGACAGTCCTTCCTCTCCGGTCCCAGAACCGCCACCTTGTCGATCCGTCCTTTTGGCGTAATGAGGGAAATACGTTCCCTTGCCACAAACTGTCCCGGTTGGGACAGCTCCTTTAAGGGAGTCAGAGGATGTCCGTAGAGAGAAAGAGCCGCCGCCTCCGACAAGTGCACATGTCTGCCGGAGGCCTCCATTTCCACAAACAACCTGTTTATCAGTTCTTCTGTAAGCCTGTCCATACAGGGCCTCCTTTTCCGGTTCTGTCCCGTTCCTCCAAGCATAAGATCCAGCACAGAGAGGACAGCCGATTCAGAGCTCTGTGGAGATCCGTCCGATCAGGGAAAGCAGAATAGCTCATCAGTTCCGTCTCTCTTACCTGTGTCCGCAAATAATTGAGCCACAGGAGCGAAAGGCTGTCCCCGCTGTGGGGAAGGATATGAGGGGTTCCGTAATATTTTTCCGGGTTGTGGCTACGGTGTCGCAGTTCCCCCTCGGTCATGCCATGGAGACGGATCTCCGGCACCCCTTCTCCCAACACATCGCACCGCATGAGACTACGGCAAAATTCCAACATTTCCTCCAACTCATGCAAAGGAGCTCCCGGCGCCTTCATTGCCAACAGGATCTGTCCTTGCAGGGAGTCCAGCTTCCCCCGATAGGCGATACGGGGATGGGTCTTGGGTACCAGTTCCCCCGGGTACAGATGGGTCAGATGTTCCGGCTTTCCCTCTGTGGGAGAGATGCCCCGTTTTCGGAGCAGATCTCTGGCAGAGGGAGTCAGTACGTCCCCGGGTTGCAGAAAGAATCCGCCTTTTTTCAGAGCTTGCTCCAGTGTTTTTTCCGTATAGAGCATTATTTTTCAGGCCGAGGGGAGGTTCCGTGGGGCAGGATCAGTTCTACCTCGTTGTGGGGTGTGGGGATCACATGAACAGAGACCAGCTCCCCTACCTTCTCCGCCGCGGCGGCTCCGGCATCTGTGGCGGATTTCACTGCACCCACATCTCCCCGAACCATAACGGTGACTAAACCGCCACCGATCTGCTCCTTGCCGATAAGCTGAACGTTTGCAGACTTTACCATTGCATCGGCGGCCTCAATAGCGCCGACCAAACCGCGAGTCTCTACCATACCGAGAGCATTTGTATTGGGAATCATTGTTCATACCTCCTGAGTTTGTTCAAAATTTCACGGGTCAGGGCTTCGATCAGCTCCGGATCCGTTGTATGAGAAAGGTTTTTTTCTTCCTGCCTATCCTCGCCCCAAGCCACACGGCGAATGTTGATGAGATCCATGGGGCCGATATTATTGGAACTGGAGCTCCCCCCTACTGCGCCACAGCCCAGAGTCAGAGCCGGGAACAGCTTGGTTGTCGCACCGATCCCACCCAGAGAAGAGGGCGTATTGACCAAGAAACGAGACACAGGGATCTCCTTGGCAAACCGGCGGATTACCCCTTCGTCTGTTGCATGGATGGAGAAGGTATGACCGGCCCCTTCGCCCAAGAGCACCTCTACAGCACGGTGCAGAATGGTATCCTCATTCCGTTCCACAAAGAGAGCCAGCACAGGACACAGCTTCTCTCTGGAATAGGGTCTGGTGGGCCCTGCCTCCGTCTCCCGAGCGATGAGAACCGTCGTATTCTTCGGTACCGTGATCCCTGCCATTTCTCCGATATGATAGGCGGTTTTTCCTACGATCTTCGGGTTAGTCGACCCGTTGGGGCGCAACAGAATAGCGGCGATCTTCCCCGCTTCTTCTTTGCTGAGAAAATAGGCTCCCTGCTTGCGGAACTCTTCTTTTACCTCTGCCTCACAGCAATCTTCTACGATGACGCTCTGTTCCGAGGCACAAATGGTACCGTTATCAAAGGTTTTTGATCGAATGATCTTGGCTACTGCTTGGGGGATATCCGCAGAACGATGGATATAAGCAGGACCGTTCCCTGCCCCTACCCCAATAGCAGGCTTGCCGGAGGAATAGGCGGCCTTTACCATGGCACCTCCCCCTGTAGCAAGGATCAGACGGGTGTGCTCGTGGTGCATCAGCTCCTGTACCGCCTCCATAGTGGGAGTGGAAATGCAACCGATCGCGCCCTTGGGACAGCCTGCGGCCTCTGCCGCCTCGGAAAGGAGTCGTGCGGTTTTACAGGTACACTGCACCGCACCGGGATGTGGGGAAAAGACAATAGGAGATCCTGCTTTCAGGGCGATCATGGATTTGTAGATCACCGTAGATGTGGGATTGGTAGAAGGGACGATCCCCGCAATGACTCCAACAGGAACGCCGATCTCCCACAGCCCCGGCTGTTCCTTCAGGAGCCCCACGACTTTTTGTTCTTTGACAGCGTTATAGACACGGTCTGCGGCAAAACGGTTCTTTTCCGCCTTGTCCTTGGGATTGCCGAAGCCTGTTTCCGATACCGCCATGGCCCCCAGCTCTTGGGCATGGGTCATGGCGCAATCGCGGATGGCCAAAACGATCCGATCCAAGTCCTTCTGCTCCATAGAGCCAAGGGTTTGAAAGGCAATTTGCGCCTGTTCCATAAGCTCCCGCACCTCTTGTCGGGAGCGTAGATCTTTATCCAATTCCATACTTGTCTCCTTTCGGATTTGCCGCAATTTCACACACGATCTCTGCAAAGGCGCTGCATGCGGCCTTGCAGGCAGATTCCGTCCCCGTCAGCAGTGCCCCTGCAAAGTTGGTCTCCGTCGGTGGTAGGAAAAACACTCCCGGCTCCACAGAGGCGGCCTTCAGTGCCCCATCCAGTGCCACCATTGCCTCAACAGGAGGTGCGATGAGATATGCCAAGGGACTCCCTTGGGGCACCTTTGCAAGTTTTGAAAGATAGCTCCCCGTTCGGGCTATGGTGTGGGCAAGATAGACCACATCCCCCCTGTCGTTTGCACTACGGAAACCCAAGGTTTTGATATGGGACAGCGCCGCTTCCAGACCGCTTTCTGCCTCATCGGGAGTCTCCGCTCCCAAGATCCCGATGACCTCCCCTGCAAGGGCAGTGGAGGCGTTGGTGGCACCTGCGTAAAGGCTCCGTCCATAGACCACCTCTACAGAAGCGGCTTTTGTTGCATGATCCAAGGCAATATAGGTCACATCATCACTGTCCGCAGAGAAGAGGGCAAGGCTGGGATAATGCTTTTTCAGCTTCAGAGCCTTGCACAGCGCAGGGGAAGCATTGGGGATCAGCCTTGCGCAGAGCACCTGTACCGGGAGCCGTTCACCTTTCATGGTTTCCCTCCGATTTCAGATCCAGACCAGAGGCCTTCTGCTTCAGCATGGTCTGAAGGAGCTCTGCAATGTGAGCCCCTGCTTCCACAGCAGGGATACCGCCCTTGTGAATATTGGAGATCACCGTTCGTTTAGCCTCCGGGATCCCCCTGTAGGGACGGTAGGTGATATAGGCAGACATGGACTCTGCAGTAATCAGTCCCGGACGTTCCCCAATGAGCATACACAGGAGCTCACAACCTGTCAGATCCCCAATATGGTCACTTGCTCCAACTCGGCAATATTGGATAAAGGGGATCTTTTCGATGGTAATGCCGGCAGTTTGGAGCCCCTGACAGATAGCGGCGGTGCAATCCATGGCATTGGTCTCAATAGCAGCAGAGGACAGACCATCACCGATGACGATCATGACCTTGGGATTTTTCCAAGTCTCGGACAGGAGTTTTTGGGCGCTGTCGTCAAAGGTTCTGCCTAAATCGGGGCGAGTCAGGTACTGATCCTTGTCTACACATTGGGTCTTCAGAGGAACGAGTCCATGGGACTTGGCAAATTCTTCTCCAATGACTTTAAACACGCTGTCCCTTGCGGCGGCGTGGTCGGCACGGAAGCGGAGCATAGATTTGGTGGGATATCTGGGGCCCGCACGACCGACACCCAGACGGGCAGGGGTCTTTTCCCGCAAGGATATGAATGCTTTAGGATTATGGGGATGTTCCACGTTGTAGACCTTCCGCAGATCTGTTTTACTCAGATCCTCTAACAATTTCTCTCCCCTTTTTGGATCTGTGGGGCGGTAGTCTCCGGCTTTTACGGGAGGTTCTTTGGACAGCTCTCCCAGCATTTGGGCAACCAGCGCCCGAATTTCTTCTTTATTCATGTGTTCCACCTCCTTACAACAGCACCGAGCCGTCCCCTGCCTTGGGGGTCAAGATGCCGTTTTCTGTAAAGCCCATTTTTTCAAGCCAAGCCTGAAAAGGCGGGATGGCGGTCAATCCGTAAATCTGCCGCAAGGTAGCGGTTTCACGGAATCCCGTAGTCTGGTAATTGAGCATGACATCATCCCCATGGGCAATCCCCATAAAGTAATTGCACCCTGCGGCTGTCAGGAGGGCAGACAGGTTCTCAATATCGTTCTGATCTGCCTTCATGTGATTGGTATAACAGGCATCACAGCCCATAGGCACTCCGGAAAGTTTGCCCATGAAGTGATCCTCCAATCCTGCACGGGTCACCTGACGGGAGTCGTAGAGATACTCCGGTCCAATGAAGCCCACCACAGTATTGACTAAGAAGGGCTTAAAATGACGGGCAAATCCGTAACACCTTGCCTCCATGGTCACCTGATCGGCACCATTGTGGGCATCGGAGGACAGCTCCGACCCCTGGCCGGTCTCAAAATACAGCACATTGGGGCCCTCTGCAGTTCCCCGAGACAGGGCCAGAGCACGGGCTTCTTCGACTGTCTGCCCACTGAAGCCAAAGGCGGCATTGCCCTTTTCGCTCCCTGCAATAGATTGGAATATCAGATCCCCAGGGGAACCCTGACGGAGAGCTTCCATCTGGGTGGTAATATGGGCAAGAACGCAGATTTGAGTAGGGATTTTGTGTTTTTCCTTGATTTCTTGGAACATGGATAAGATTTTTTTACAGCTATCCACACTGTCCCCTGCAGGGTTTAGACCGATAACCGCATCCCCTGCTCCAAAGCTGAGCCCTTCCAAGGTAGAGGCTAAGATCCCATCTAAATCATCCCTTGGGTGATTGGGCTGAAGACGGCAGGACAGCGTTCCGGGGAGGCCGATGGTGGTATTACAGTGGGCGGTCACAGGGATCTTCTTGGCACCGTAGATCAGGTCGAGATTGCTCATGACCTTGGCTACAGCGGCGATCATCTCTGAGGTAAGTCCACGAGAAATACGGTGGATCTCTGCGGTAGTCGTGGTTTCTTTCAGGAGCCATTCCCGAAATTCTCCCACAGTCATGTTCTTGATCCCGTTATAGATGGGTTCGTTCAAATCATCCTGGATGATCCGAGTCACCTCGTCCATTTCATACGGAACCACAGGGTTCTCCCGTAGGACATGGAGTGGCAGGTCTGCAAGGACGATCTTAGCCGCCACCCGTTCTTCGTCGCTTTCGGCGGCGATCCCTGCCAAACGATCCCCGGATTTTTCCTCATTGGCCTTGGCAAGGAGCTCTTTCACATCACGAAAGGCATAGACCCTCCCAAATAACCGTGTCTTTAAAGTCAAAATAAAACACATCCTTTGTTAAGTTAAATAAGCCCAATATCGCCCCAAACAAATCATGTTTGTTTTACGGGGGCGGGAGCGCCGAATGCTCCCCTTGCCAGGGGAGCTGACACCGCAGGTGACTGAGGGGTAGTATCTCTC
>JAZREB010000148.1:0-4651 GCA_045660585.1 Faecousia sp.
ACTTTTAAATAAAAAAGGAATAGAATATAATTATCTTTAAGGAAAAGAGTGATTCTTTATGGCAAATCCCGAAAACAAAAACGCAGTCCGTAGAATCGGCGTTCTCACCAGTGGCGGAGACGCCCCCGGCATGAACGCCGCAGTCCGTGCCGTTGTGCGTGCCGCAATTTTCCGCGGCATTGAGGTAATCGGTATTCGTCGAGGATATAACGGCCTCATCAACGGAGATATTCTCCGACTGGATGAAAAAAGTGTCGCCCATGTAATCAACCGTGGCGGCACCCTACTCTACACCGCCAGAAGCAGAGAATTCATGACTCCGGAAGGACAGCAAAAGGCTGTAAACACCTGCAAATTACTGGGCTTAGACGGTATTGTAGCAATTGGTGGTGACGGCACTTTCCGTGGTGCCCAAGCCTTATCCAAGCACGGGATCAGCGTAGTCGGCATCCCTGCAACTATTGATAACGATATTGCCTGTACCAATTATTGCATCGGTTTTGATACTGCCGCAAATACTGCCATTGAATGTATCGACAAACTCCGAGACACCATGCAATCCCACGAGCGTTGTTCTGTTGTAGAGGTTATGGGTCGTAACGCAGGGCACCTTGCACTCTATGTTGGTC
Source organism: Faecousia sp. (assembly GCA_045660585.1). Lineage (GTDB taxonomy): Bacteria > Bacillota > Clostridia > Oscillospirales > Oscillospiraceae > JAZOXB01. The sequence continues at coordinate 630 of JAZREB010000148.1, forward strand.
TCGCCGTTGGCGCCACCGCTGTTCTGGTTCCCGAAAGAAAAGAAGACTTCAATGCAGAAGTCATCGAAAAAATCCGCAATGCACGTCTTAACGGTTTCACCCATTACATGATCGTCGTAGCAGAAGGTGCCGCTTCTGCATTGGAAGTCGCCCAGAACATCAAAGACACCATCTGCATTGAACCCCGCGTTACAGTTCTCGGACATATCCAGCGTGGCGGCACTCCCACAGCAAGAGATCGTGTCACTGCTACCCGTATGGGTTATCGCGCTGTAGATATTCTGGCAAACGGTGGCACAAATCGAATTGTAGCCCTGTTAGACGGCAAAATGAGCGATATCGGCATTGAAGAGGGTTTAGCATGCCACAAGGGCATTGATATGGAAGAATGGACGGTTTTAGAGTCCATGACAGGTGTATAACAGCGCCCTTCCCTATTCCATGTTTATCCGAATATAAAACAAACCCCGTGCCTTGAAACCAAGGTACGGGGAAATGTTTTGTTGGCAGAAATAGATAATAGTGAGATAGAATCTCGAATTATACTCTTTCCTTGACCTTTGCAGCCTTGCCCAGACGGTTGCGCAGATAGTACAGCTTTGCACGGCGAACCTTACCGCGACGAACAGTTTCTACCTTAACAATGTTGGGGGAATGAACGGGGAAAACCTTCTCGCAGCCGACACCGTAGCTCAGACGACGAACGGTGATGGACTCCTCAATGCCGCCATGCTTGCGAGCAATGATAGTGCCTTCGAATGCCTGGATTCTCTCACGAGTACCTTCCTTAATTTTGACATGAACACGAACGGTGTCACCAACATTCATGGTGGGCAGTTCTTCTTTCATGTACTGGCTGGTCAGAGCCTTCATCAGATCCATAATATTGTCCTCCTTTTTTATTAGGCGTTCATGTCGGCGTTGACCCCGCCGCAGAGGACCACCCCTTTAACAGACCCCTGCATTATATCACAAATCATTCTATAAATCAAGCATTATTTCTGATTTTTTCAAAATTTTTTATTATATTTCTATTGATCTGCAAAGCAACCCACTGTAAACCAAATGAATACAGTGGGTTGCTCCATTAAAATTTAGAACTGTAAATACACCCTATAAAAATCAATCCATAGGAAGCTCTGCAGGACACAGGGGGCCGATCAAAGTTGTAGTCGTAGTAGAATATTCATCAAAAGACGATGTGATCAAATCCTCGGTAGAAAAGTAGCTGATTGTAATTTCCGGTGTTTCAAACTTCATTGTAAATTCCTCCTTAATAATTTAGTAAGTGTAATAAAAGCAAATAGTTAATCCATGGGAAGCTATGCGTAGCAATCAATACCACCGATCAGCGGTAATGTTGAACTGGTTTCTTCATAAGAAGAAATAATAACGTCTACGTTAGAGAATTGCGAAAGAGTAAATTGAGGAGTAACAAATTTCGTGATTAAAACATCCTTTCTGAAAAATATTATATAAAATCTGCTGACGCAGACTCCTGACAACATTTACAGGAACTCTCTGCAACATTATTTAGGGGGTCAAAATTAACACATTTTGCATCGGGAGCGATTTCTTTAATTACATTATACATCCGCTCATGGAAATTTTCATGGTAGAACATGCAGTTTTCCATGTCCTTGGAAAGATAGTCGTAAGGATTTGTCTCCAAAGCATGGGCTCTGCAACCACCCATACATAAGGAAGCAAACTTACATTCTCTGCAAGAAGGGTTATGATCAAAATAGTCCTGGCATGTAATATCAACCATACCGATATAGTTGGGATGGGTCATAGCTTCTGCAAGACCATCTTTAATATTGGGGATCTGAACACAGGGCGCTTCCTGACTTGCCACATATAAGCAGGGCGTTGCATATCCGTCTGCAGTAATGTATACAACATTATGAGTCGGCACGCAGAGAGGATCGCTACAGGACTTATACTGCTTAACAGGCATGATATAATAGTCCTTAGACTTAGGTTCAAATGTAGAGAAGAAACGATTCAGCACAATGCGAACAGGACATCCGTCCTCGTAAAAATGGGGAATATACTCAAGGTAAGCATCGTATAATTCCTTGGGTGTAATATTGCAATCCTGACCGTACTTTTCCCATTCTCCGAAATTTGTCATACGATTAACAATGACATGCTTAACACCAACAGATGCCAGAAGATTTACGCTGTCACGGATCACACCCTTGTTGAGCTTATGAATGGTCATGGCACTTCCGGTATAGAAATCATGCTTTGCCAGAAGCTCAAACTTCTGTAAGAGCATCTTCTCTGCACCATCAATACCACGGAGCCAATCATGCCACCCATCAGTGCCATCGTAACTCATGAAGATCTTGGGCTTAAGACCGCGATCTTCTAACTGACCTACAAAACGCTCATTCACAAGAAGACCGTTGGTCGCAATGCCAACCAATTGGATATTCTTGGCTGTAAGAGCATCGACGATCTCGAAGAAGTCAGGACGAAGCAAAGGCTCTCCCCCGGTGAGACCAATACGAGAAATACCGCAGGACGCCATTTCGTCAATGAGCTTCATGCAATCATCGTGAGACATTTCTCCGAATTTTGCATTGGGAGCAGACAGAAAGCAGTGCTTGCACTTCATATTGCAACGACCGGTAATCGCCCACTTCGCAGTAGCTCTATAAGGCATATTATACCGCTTCATCTGCTGAACAGGAGATAACTCCGTACCGAAGGGGCAAGATTCGGCAATTCCACGACGAACCAATTTTAAAACAGCCTTTCTCAAACTGGGAGTCACAGCAAAGCAGTTAATATTGATCTTACCATTACAAATCAGCGCCGCAGACTGTTCTAACTCCGTCAGAGGCACTAAGCAACCACGCTTTTGCTCCAAAACAGAAACCTTGATCCCCTGCCAACCTCTCAGATAACAGTTCGGTTTTAATATATAATACTCCCCAAGTTTCTTTTCCGCCTCGGACTCTGCAGCAGAAATAAGGGTCAATTGATCTACAAAATCCATAACAAATCCCTCCGGATAAGTAGTAATTCTCCTTTTCTATACTCTATTGCATACGGAATTGATTACAACAAAAACAATAAAACATAGAAAAAAAGAACAAAATATTTTAACACGACCCGTTGTAAAATCTGAAATTTTACAACGGGTCGTGCCATCTTAGGCTAATCTACAGACAATTAGTCCATGGGCAGTTCTGCGGGGCAGTCAGGCTGATAGATGCTGAAAGTGGTCTCTTCGGAAGCGGTGGTTTCCTCAGAAGCGGTGAGAATGTCTTCCTCGCTGAACATCTTGATTTCCATTTCAGGAGCTACGAACTTCATTATTGTGTCCTCCTTTCTAAAATGCTAAGCAAACAGCGGACACGATGTTTGCAATGATAAATCTCAAAAACTGAAAAACAGTTTTTAGATTTGAAGTGGCCCGTCGTAAAATCGGGGATCTTACAACGGGCCTCGCCGTTTCAGGCTAACCTAGAAGAATTAGTCCATGGGCAGTTCTGCGGGGCAGTCGGGCTGGAACATAGAGGTGGTGGTGGTTGCCTCTACAGAAGCAGTGAGAACGTCCTCAGTGCTGAACAGCTTCATTTCCATTTCGGGAGCTACGAACTTCATTAATTTGTCCTCCTTTCTTCGAAAGATAAATATTCAAGCACTGTTACCAGTGGATGAAATAATTTGATTAGCTCTGGAAGTATGCCAGAGCGGTATCGGAGTAAGCCATCAGAGCCTTGCAGAGATCCCCGGCCTCACCGGACTTGCCAACACCGTAGGAGTCGATGGAGTAGACAGTGCTGTTGGAAACCTGAGTGTCTCCGGAGTATACAGCAGCAGTCAGAACTGCACGAAGTTCTGCAGCCAGGAGGCTATCGAATGCGAAGGTGTAACGAGTAGCGGATCCGCCGTAAGATACGGGGTTGCTCAGAGTAACCTGCTGAGTCAGGCCATCGATATCGACATAGGTAACAACCATGGTCAGATCTTCCATAGCGCCGGTGTAGCCTGCAGCTTCGACA
>JAZREB010000149.1:0-1022 GCA_045660585.1 Faecousia sp.
AGGATGCTCTGATTCTCTGTTCCGTCCTTGGTCAGAAGCAACAGATCGGGGTTGCCTGCATCTCCGAAGGCTCCGGCATTCAGATTGCGGATCGCCACATGGAGCAGGGGGTCTGCTCCCGTTGCCTTGACATAGAGCACAAGGGACTGGGTGGTATCCTTGAAGTAGACCTCGTTATTGGGGCCGTAGACAAGGTAATCGTTCACGGAAGAGACCTTGTTGCCCTGATAGCTCACAGCCTTTCCTGTGGCCTGCTCGGTATAGGACAGGGTACTGCTGCCTAAGATCAGCTTGTTCTCTTCATCCAACTGTGCCACTGCGGCCTGTCCCTTCAGGATCAGGTCACGGATCTGGACGAACTGTGCGCCCTTCTCTCCCGTTGCATAGGAATCATGGCCGCCGTCAATGGGGTTGTAAATGCGGACACCGTCAATGTACAGGTAGCTGTCCAGCATCTCAAAGTCTTGGAGCTGATCGTTCCACTTTCCGAAATCATGGAGAGGAATTACCGTAACACTAACGTGGTAGGTGCCGTGAGGCAGGTCGGTCTTGTGGATCAGAGGAGCCTCGTGGATGTAACTGCCTCCTGCCTGATAGGCGGTCTGCAGTACGGTGGAGTAGATCACATTATCCCGATTTGCATTGGGCTTCGTGTTTGCTCCTTCCATAATATCCAGCATCATCATACCGCCCTGTACCGCTACACTGCCTATGAGATCGAAGCCGGTACCGGTGAAGTTGAAGCTGAAGACCTCGCCGAACTCCTTGATCTTCACGGTGACAGAGCTGCCCAGAGAGCCGGTGTAGCTCTCGTCATGGTCTGCATAGCTGCTGTCGCTGCCGTAGGGAGCATTGGGATCGCCGTCCTGAGTGGCATTGTTGCCACCGATGTAGGTGATCTCATTGGTGGTATTGTCTGTGAAGGTCAGGTAGCTGTCTTCGTAGTAGACAGTATTGGCAGGGATCAGCGTGATCTTCTTGTACATCTCCACTTCCTTGAGGGGATCTGCTGTGCCCATAGC
>JAZREB010000150.1:0-9377 GCA_045660585.1 Faecousia sp.
CTAAGGTCGATGACATGGAGATTTGCACCGTTATAACGGAATGCAAATCCGGCTTCGTCATAAGTGCAGGGGGCGCCGTCAAACAATGGCAGTTCTTTTCCATCCTCTCCCACGAGAGAAAGAACTCGGTTATTATAGGAATAGACATTTCCGCTCTGCAGGAACCAGCGATTATGGGTATCTTCACCCAAGAGAGTGATTTGACCTGTTTGTCCGTTTCCCATGTAGTAGCGGCTACGATTACTGTTCAGTTCTGCCACAATTAGCAATGTCGATGTGCCGGGATGACCATAGACATAGGTCTTTGGGGCATCTTCATCGGGGGCGAATTTAAGATTCAATGCCGGATCCTCAATTTCCAGCGTGGTCAGATCTACATAGATGGGGAGCCATAGCTTGCCTTCCCAGCGGCCGAGGGTGATATGATTCCCCTCTACGGGATAGGTCAGGCCATCTTGGCGGATTATGGGAATATCACCATCATACACATCCAAATCCAGAGACCAGGTTTTTCCCTTATATGTGATATCGGTATTGATATGTCGGGGGGTGGCTGTTTTTAGCAGTTCTCCTGTTTCAGAAAGGGTATAAAAGGATAGGGTGCCCTTCTTGTTCACAGGATATGCACTACCAAAACCTCCATCGGCGGCAGACACACCGTCCAGTTTATAGTAACGAGCGATGATACCATCCAACAAAATTTCGGATTTATCCGTGGATTCTGACGGAAGTGTAGGGGCTTCTTTTGTTTTTGTCTGATAATTGGGGATCACAATTGCACGTAGACTGGGGGAGGCTGATAGTGCCGTTCCTAACAGTAAGACGGTGCATAGACAGAAACAGGCGGCTATGGTGTGTAGCCGGTAGGGGACTGTCTTGGGTTTCTGCAGGGATGTCGCTTTTTTCACAGTATCCTCACAGAAATCTTTCCGAAAGGAAATCTGTTCCATCATGTGGTTATATGCCTTCATAATCATTTCCTCCTAATATAGTTTTTAGCAGTTCTTTGCCTCTGTGAATTCTGGTTCCCACAGTAGCTGCGTGGAGATGGAGTATGTTGCCGATCTCTTTTAGAGAATAGCCCTCGTAGTAGTGCAAATGGAGAGGAATGCGGTATTTCGCATCTAATTTCAGCATAGCATCTAACAGTACCGAGTCTTCTTGGGGCAGATAACTCAGGTTGTCAGGTAGCTCTGCCCGCTTTCGGAACCAATTCGAGCGCAGAGAATCCTTACAGCGATTGGCGGTAGCTTTATAGAGCCAGGATTTTCGCGGAGCCTCTGCGGTGAAAGCGGGGGCTTTTTCCCAATAGGTCAGCAATACCTCTTGCACAATGTCCTCTGCTTCTGTGGTGTTTTTCAGATAGAGAAATGCGATGCGCAATAGCATGGGACTGTAGGTTTTCACGACCCACTCGAAATGTTGTATATTCAATCGCTCACCTCCTGTTTGAAATGTGAAAGGATCCTTCTGCTTATAAAACGATTAACGGTGTAGAAATTTTTCATGCATTTCCAAAATTATAGGACATTATTTTCTTCCTGTCTACTATAGATGGGATTTTCTTGACTTTTTCCATGGGGAATTGTATAATTAGAGCGGAATATGCTTTTTTTAGAAAGGGGTGGCGGATTTGGAACGAACCGTATTGGAATATTTAGAACAAACTGCCGGTAGGTTTTCTAATTCCATCGCTTTTGCAGATGACCGTAGAGAGATTTCTTTCCGTGAACTGGTAGAAAGAGCCAGATCCATTGGATCCGCTATCCTTGGGTGTCAGAGTTTTTGCAAGGGGGCGGTTGCGGTTCTTACCGGTCGCACCGTAGAGAGTGTAGAAGGCTATATGGGCGCTCTGTACGCAGGCTGTTGTTATGTTCCTGTAGATAGCGCTATGCCCCTGCAACGGATGGCAGATATTCTGGAACAGATCCGACCTGTGGCCCTTTTATACGGGGAGAAGGATGAAAAGATCATCTCACAACTGCATCTGTCTTGCCCCGTATTATCCATTGCGAGGTGCGCAGAAACGGTAGCAGATCCCGTGGCTCTGCAAAGGATCCGGGACAATGCTCTGGATCTGGATCCTGCATATATGATATTCACCTCCGGTTCTACGGGCAGCCCCAAGGGCATCCTCATTTCCCATCGGAGCCTCATGGATTTCACCTTGTGGTATGAGGAAATCACCGGCGTGACCCATGAAGATCGCTTAGGCAATCAGGCACCCTTCTTCTTTGACCTGTCGGTTAAGGATCTGTACCTGACCCTCCGCACCGGTGCTACCACCTATATTTTGCCTAAAAAGTGTTTCCTGTTCCCCAAACTCCTGGTAGAGGCGCTGAACGAAAAGAAAATCACCACCCTGTCTTGGGCAACTGCGGCCTTCCACATGGTTGCCAATTCCGGGGTGCTGGAAAAATACGTTCCCAACTATCTAAAACGAGTTCTTCTGGGGGGAGAGACACTACAGGCCAAACAACTGAACATCTGGTGCAGAGCTCTGCCCCATGTGGAATATACCAATCTCTACGGCCCCACCGAGGTGACTGTGGATTGCACCTGGTATCCCATTACACGGGACTTTGCAGACAATGAGCCGATCCCCATCGGAAAGGCCTGCGCCAATAAAGAAGTCCTCCTCCTGACAGAGGACAATGCCCTTGCACCCATAGGGGAACCGGGAGAGATCTGTGTCCGTGGCTCCGGTCTGGCCATCGGCTATTTCGGCGATTGGGAAAAGACCAATGCCGCCTTTGTCCAGAATCCCCGAAATCCTCTCTATCCCGATCGGATGTACCGTACGGGAGATATCGGTACTCTAACAGAGTCAGGGGATATCCTCTTCCTGTCCCGTAAGGACAGCCAGATCAAATTCATGGGCTACCGCATTGAGCTGGGGGAGATCGAGACGGCTCTCAACAGCGTTCCCGGTATCCGTGCCGCTGTCTGCTTGTTCCACAAGGAACAAGACAAGCTCCTTACCGTATACGAAGGGGAACTCACCGGTACAGAACTGGCAAAGGCCCTTACCGGCCTCTTACCAAAATATATGATCCCCACAGACTATTACAGCGTGAAGGCTATGCCCCGACTCCCCAACGGAAAGTTGGATCGGAGCAAGCTGAAAGGGGACTACCTATGCTGACTCCTGTAACAGACTACGCACAGGTAGCGCAGGTGGTCAACGGATTGCTCCTGGGATCCGGTGCAACCAACGGCATCCCTGCAAGGGAAGTGCTCGAAGAAGAAATTATCCAAGGCACCCTCTTCCTCAAACAGGAGGACAGTGGACTTTTCCTTCTGCGCAGAAGGGAAAACAGGGATATTTTGAATTTCCTCTTAAAGAAAGGGGAATCTTTACAGGGTTGGCGCCCGGTCCGACCCACAATTGCGGAGTTACCCTTCCGTACAGAGGGGGATCCTATGGGCACTGTGGCAGAGACCTTAGAGTCTATGGGCTTCCGCATGATACTGAAACGGCTCCGATATAGCAGAAAGGGACGTACTTGCGACCCCTTCCCTGCAGAGAATGTGGAGCTGTGCCAAGATGGGGAGAATTCTTACCGATTGGTAAAGGACAGCTTTTCTCCTCTTACAGGCTGTGTCCCTTCCGAAAAGGCATGGAATGTCTTGAGAGAAAAGGGGCAGATCCTGACTCTCTACGGTGGAGTCCTCCACTATGAGAGGAAGGGAAATACCACAGAGCTCCGCCATCTGGCAGTGTCCCCCACCATGCGGGGCCATGGCTACGGCAGAGCTCTTGTAGGAGCCTATTTAAACCGCTGTGGCACGGGCTTGTCCCGTGTCTGGACAGGGGAGGATAATATGGTTGCCCGTAGCCTTTACGAGAGCTTCGGCTACGAAAAAGACGGCTGGACCTCCCGTGTATATTATTTTGACAAGGACGAAGAATTATGAAAGAAAGACTCTTAAACATCCTGACAGAAGCCTGCCCCGAGGTGGATTTTGCAACCGAGACCGCACTGATCGACGACGGTCTGCTGGAATCTCTGGACATCGTTATGATCGTTACAGAGGTCATGCAGGAATTCGGTGTGGAACTGACAGTAGACGACCTTCTGCCGGAGAACTTTAATTCCGCAGATGCCCTCCTGGCGCTGATCGAGAGCAGAGTATAATGAATTTCTTTTCCCTATCCTTTGTAGGGGCGGTATGTGGGGCCCTGTTGCTGTATTACCTGGTGCCTCGGAAATACCGCTGGTATGTGCTCTTAGGAGTGAGTCTGGCCTTCTATTTGACAGGAGGACTCAGCGCAGGGCTGTTCCTGCTCTTTACCGCAGGAACCAACTATGTGGGAGGGCTGCTCTTATCCCGTCTCAATGACAGAAAGGGTAGACTGACCCCGGAACAGAAGAAAACAGAGGAAAAAAGGATCAAAGCCCTAAAAAAATGGGTTTTGGTCCCGGTTCTGCTTCTCAACTTCGGTCTTTTGTACATGGTGAAATATTGGAATTTCACCGCAGAGTCTGTAGGAAAGCTCATAGGTACCGGTTCCTTGCCACGGACCGATTGGATCATGCCTGTGGGATTGAGCTTCTACATGTTCCAGAGTGTGGGATACTTGGTAGACTGCTATCGTGGCAAGTACCCGGCGGAAAAGAATTTCCTGAAATTCAGCCTGTTTGTATCCTTCTTCCCCCAGATGGTGCAGGGGCCTATCAGCCGTTTTGACAAGCTACAGCCTCAACTGATCCCCGGCAATGTCTGGAACAGTGACAATGTGAAATACGGCATCCAGCTTGCTCTCTGGGGCTACTTAAAGCGCATGCTCATAGCAGATCGTGCAGCTATGGTAGTCAATCAGGTTTTCGATACCCCGGAGAAGTACGGCGGATTCTTCTATGCCTTTGCAGTGCTGTTTTATTGCATCCAATTGTACTGTGACTTTAGTGGCGGTATCGATATTACCCGTGGTGTTGCCCGGCTGTTCGGTATCGATCTTGCAGAGAATTTCAAGCGTCCCTTTTTTGCGACCTCTCTGGCAGACTATTGGAGACGGTGGCACATCACCCTGGGAAGCTGGATGAGAGACTATGTGTTCTACCCCCTGTCCTTCTCCAAACCCTTTGCCAATCTGGGCAGATGGGCAAGAAAGCACTTTAAGGGCAAGGTGGGCAAGGTGATTCCCACAGCGGCGGCTACCTTTGTGGTGTATCTGATCATTGGTATCTGGCACGGTGCAAACTTCCGCTATATTGCCTACGGCTTCTATAACGGTATTATTTTGACCTCCTCGGTGCTCCTGGCCAACAGCTACAGTCTGTGGAGGAAAAAGCTCCGTATTGGAGAGGGGAGCACCTGGTTTCGGATCTTTACAGTGCTCCGCACCACAGCCATTGTATTTGTGGGACGATATATTACACGTGCTCCCAGACTCCTTGTGGGGCTGGATATGCTGAGAAAGACTCTTTTCTCCCCCTGCCTGTATCAGCTCAGAGACGGTACGATTGGGAATTTCGGCTTGAGCCTGACAGATTATCTGGTGGTTGCCGTGGGTTTTGGGATTGTTCTGCTTCTGGAATGGAAATTGGAGCAGGGCGTTGACCTGCAGAAGGAACTGGAACGGAAACACCCTGTGCTACAGTGGCTGTGTCTGTTCCTGCCACTGGTGCTACTGTGCATTTTCGGCATTTTCCGTGGCAGTGGTGTCCGTGTGGAATTTATCTATCAGCAGTTTTAGGAGGGCAATATGGAAAAGAAAGTTAGAATGTCCTCCGGCCAATGGCTAAGAATGTTCCTTGCTACGGTACTGCTTATTGGGGTACTGATCGGAATTTTTAACTACTGCATAGACCCCTATGGCGTGTTCGGCGATCCGATCCTACAGTGGTGGAGCTATAACGAAACCATGAACCCCCGTGCCGCCAAGATGTCCTATTTGGAAGAACACCATGATCGGTATGATTCCTATATTGTGGGCTCTTCCGGTTCCAGCTCCTACCCTGTGGAGGAACTGAACGAATATCTGGATGCCAGATTTTACAATTGTTTCTTCTATGGCACGGATATGGTGGATTTTGAGCTGATCTGCAACTATCTCATAGAACATTATGAGGTCAAGAATCTGCTCCTGAATCTGTCTATGAAGATTGCTATGGAATACGATGTCCCCCAAGAAGACCGCACAACCTACCACTATTATCCCGTAGATGGAAGTAGCGGGCTCTACAGGGGGGTGCAATATCTCTTTAACACCCCCGCAGACAGCATGAACAAGGTCAAGAGCTATATAGGCAACTCCTATTTGCAAGAAGCCTATGAGGTATTTGACCCCGAGACTGGTGCCTATGACAAGACTCGCAGAGATGCAGAGCCCATTGGGGAGTTGTCTGCTTATACGGCTAAGAGTCAGTACCGTGTGTTCACTGCCTATCCTCAAAATACCGGCTCCATGCCTGCTCTTGAGGAGGCTATGTCTGCCGTAGCACGAATCAAGTCCCTGTGTGAGGGAAAGGGGATCCGTCTCATTGTCACCTGCCAGCCTGCCTATTGGGAGGCAAACGATGACTTTTCCGTAGAGGATCAAGGCCGTTTCCGCAATGCGTTGGCACAAATTACGGAGTATTGGGATTTTACCCTCAGCTCCGTAAGCTACGAGCCCCGCTATTTCTACGACGATACCCATTTCCGCAATACTGTGGGATCTATGGCTCTGGGGCGGATATTCGGCAATGACAGCCTGTATATTCCCGAGGATTTCGGGGAATTTGTTCCCTTAGGATCCCAACCCGGGGCGCCCAAGGGACAAGCATTGACCCAAGAAGAAATTTCCTGCTCCGTGCCCATTCTCATGTATCATCACCTGGTAGCCGATGGAGAGCCGACGAACTCCGATACGGTGCAGGTTTCCACCTTCCGCAGTCATATGGAGACACTCCAAAAGGCAGGCTATACACCTGTGAGCCTGCAAGCCCTTCGGGACTATGTAGAAAAGGGCACAGCCCTGCCGGAACAGCCCATTGTCATTACCTTTGATGACGGCTACAGCAGTAATTATGATTTGGCCTATCCCATTTTGCGAGAATATAATTTCTCGGCGGCGATTTTCGCCATTGGAGTCTCTATGGGAAAGGACACCTACAAGGATACCGGCGTTTCTATGAACCCTCACTTCTCTGTAGAAGAGGCACAGGAAATGGAAAAGTCGGGACTCATTACCGTAGGGAGCCATGGCTATAATATTCACGAGGTAGCAGGCAGAGATCCGGAGCCTCTGCGTGTGGGTATCCTCCAAAAAGAAGGGGAGTCCGAAGAGGACTATCTTGCCTTCCTCCAACAGGATCAGCAGACTATGGAGGGACTCTTGGGAGACTCTGCCAAGATCCTTGCCTATCCCTTCGGTGCATGCTCTGAGCTTAGCGAGGTAGCTCTGGCACAGATGGGAGTCTACATGACCTTTACCACAGAGGCAAGGATCAATACCCTGGTCAAGGGACTGCCCCAATCCCTGCGACAGCTTGGCAGATTCCGCGTCACGGAGGAGCAAAGCGGGGAGGATCTTCTTGCTATGATCCGCAATTCTATAGGATAAAAATCATGAAAAACTTCGGAAGAAGAGGAGATCCTTTTCTTTCGGAGTTTTCTTTTGATTCTTTGGGGAATTGGGAAGATTTACTTGGGCAAAACATGGAAACATTGTGTGAATTTCGGGGATTCTTTCTTGACAGATGAGATGTTCGGGACTATAATAGAATAGATATAGAATAGGTAACTATTGTGTTTTCATCACGGGTTGGCTCCCTACTTGTGAGATGACAACAGACAGTGCCTACCAAGAAAATCTGATACCATTTCAAACTGTTTGATGATATAAGGAGAATACACATTATGAGCGAAAAATGTAGCGGAAATTGTTCCTCCTGCGGCGAGAACTGCGGCGAAAGAAAGCAGGAGAGCCTCTTGGCTGAACTCCATAGTAAGTCCACTGTTAAAAAGGTCATTGCCGTTGTTTCCGGCAAGGGCGGTGTAGGCAAGAGCACCGTCACCTCTCTCCTTGCGACTGCCGTTTCCCGTGCAGGCAAGCGTACCGCCATTCTGGATGCGGATATTACCGGTCCCTCTATTCCCAAGGCCTTCGGCGTGAACGAATGTGAAGGTGCAGACGAGGACGGTCTGTACCCCGCAATCAGCGCAGGTGGTATCCAGATCATGTCCATCAACCTGCTCCTGGACAACGAGAGCGACCCTGTTTTGTGGCGTGGCCCCATTATTGCAGGTGCCGTGAAACAATTCTGGACCGATGTGGTTTGGGATGACGTGGACTACATGTTCGTAGACATGCCTCCCGGAACGGGCGATGTTCCCCTGACGGTGTTCCAGTCCCTGCCCATTGACGGTGTGATCATTGTGACCTCTCCTCAGGATCTGGTTTCCATGATCGTTTCCAAGGCTGTTAAGATGGCCTCTATGATGCATGTTCCTGTTCTGGGTCTGGTAGAGAATTACAGCTATTTCCGTTGCCCCGACTGCGGTGGAGTACATCAGATCTTCGGTCAGAGCCACGTAGATAAGATTGCCGCAGAATATCACCTGCCTGTCCTTGCTCGTTTGCCCATGGATCCCCGTGTGGCACAGGCCTGCGACGGTGGCAGAGCAGAATCTCTGGATACTGAGGAGTTAGGCGCCGCCGTTGTGGCGATCCTTGGATAAGCACTTTGTTTTGGAGGAATTTCCTATGAAGAAACGACCCCTTATGATAAAAGTGACACTGTGTATTTGCGTCCTTGCCTTAGTGCTCGGCGTATGCACCGGTTGCGGAAAGAAAGCCGATCCCGTCTATGTGCAGACTGTGGCAGAGATCATGGGCTACAGCAATGCAGGAGCCTTTAACATCAGCTCCGGCATTATTATGGCGCAAGAGGAAGTCAAGATCGAACGGGATCTCAACCGTGAGGTTTCCGGCCTGTGCGTTGAAGTAGGTCAGGAAGTAAAAGAAGGCGATGTGCTCTTCATCTACAAGACCGGCAACACAAGTCTCCAGATCGACAAGATCAATTTGGAGATCGAGCAGATGAAGAACCAGATCACCGACATTAAGAACCAGATCACCCAACTGGAAAAGGAAAAGAAGAACGCCAAGGAATCTGACAAGCTGGCATACACCCTCCAGATCCAGAGCCTCCAGACCGACCAGAAGGAAGCAGAGTACAACCTCTCCCTGAAACAGAAGGAACTCCAGGAACTGAAGAGCAACACCGACACCGGTGAGGTCAAGTCTCCCGTTACCGGCCAGGTTAAGAAGATCAACAAGGACGGCGGCTACGATAACTATACCGGCGAGCCTCTTCCTTACATCCTTCTGACTCAGGCAGGGGAGTACCGGGTTAAGGGCTCTGTAAACGAGCTCAACCGAGAGG
>JAZREB010000151.1:0-2812 GCA_045660585.1 Faecousia sp.
CCAGATCCTGGATGACGGCCGTATCACCGACGCACAGGGCAGAGTGGTGAATTTTGAAAACACCGTTATCGTTATGACCTCCAACGCAGGTTCCGATCGCAGAGACGGCTCCGTAGGCTTTGGCAGAACCACCTCCGAGCAGAATAAGGAAAAGGCCATGAAGGCTCTGTCCGATTTCCTCCGTCCGGAATTTATTAACCGTGTTGACGAGATCATTTCCTTCAACCGTCTCAGCGAAGACAACTTCCGCGATATTGCCAAGATCATGTTGGGTGAGCTGAAGACCAATTTGGAAGAACGGGGCATCACCCTCCACTGGGATCCCTCTATTGTGGATCATCTGGTGAAGAAGTCCTACTCCCTGACCTACGGTGCCAGAAACCTCCGCCGTACCATCCAGAAGGATCTGGAAGATCCCATTGCGGAAAAGATTATCGACAGCTTCGAGAAGCCCATTTCCCAGTTGAAGCTCACCGCTACCGAGGGCAAAGTCGAGGTACTTGCCCTGTGATCAAAGCCGCCTTTTTTGACATCGCCGGTACCTTGGTCTCCCTAAAGACCAAGGTATACCCCAACAGCCTCCCCGGCACCATCCGTGCCCTGCGGGAGAAGGGGATCCTGTGTTTTGTAGCCACAGGCCGTTCCAAATTCGAGATCGAGAGCGAAAAACTCTTAGACGGTATCGACTTTGACGGGTATCTGACCAATAACGGTCAGGACTCCTACACCCCCGATGGAAAACTCCTCTTCGGCACTCCCATAAAGCCCCAAGATGTCCGAACTGCTTATGCATGGGCACAGGCAAACAATATCGTCTGCTGGATGGTCAGTGCCGAACAGACTCTCATGTCTCACGCCGATCCCTTGGCGCAAGAAGCCATGGATGCCATACACACCCTGCTCCCTCCCCTGGGGAATTTAGAGCCCATGCTGGAGCACCCGGTGTATAAGGTCGTTCTCTTCACCACCCGTGAAAAGATCGAAGAGCTCCTGCCCATGGTGCCCAACAGCCGTACTACTCTTTGGCACACCTACGGTCAGGATATCATTTCCCAAGACGGCGGGAAAAAACTATGTATGCTGGAATGCCTGAAGCAATTGTCCATTGATCCCTCAGAGGTCATTGCCTTCGGCGATTCCGAAAACGATATCGAAATGCTCCGTGCCGCCGGCATCGGTGTTGCCATGGATAACGGCACCCCGGAGTGTAAGGCCGCCGCAGACTACATCACGTCCGATTGTGACGAAGAGGGTATCCTGCGAGCCTTAGAGCATTTCGGTCTAATTTAAAAAACCTTTTCTCAGTTGTACATCACAGCAAGGAGACATAGGACAAGCGACACCCTTGCTGTAAGCAACAGGAACTGCTCTGCCCTATCCCCTTGCTGTTTTTTTAACGAAATATCCGCTGTCCCTGTTTCGGGGACTCAAAAACTCACACTACTACGCTACAAAGAAAGGAAAAAGGAGAAATGAGTATGAAACTGAAAGCCCTCCTCCCCCTGATGCTGTGTTTGGTATTCCTCTTTACCGCATGTAACAGCACTACCCCCGCAACGGAAGCACCCGAAACCGAGGCTCCCACCACCGAAACTTCCACCGAAATGGCAGAAGAAACTGCCGTAGCACCCACCGAGACCGAGGACAAGGAACTCTTCACCTTCACCCGTGAGAATTTCCCCAAGATGGACGGCTCCACCTCTCTGGTTCCCCTGGGCGAGGCCATTGCCTCTGTCCTTCTGGGCGAGCCCCGTGAAAATGTAGCAGACCTGATTTCCTTCAACCGTACCACCCAGTCCTATCGCAACCTCATGTGGGGCGAATGTGACATCATCATTGCCGCAGAACCCAGCACCTCTGTAGTAGAGGAAATGAAAAGCAACGATTTTAAGTACGAAATGACTCCCATTGCTATGGACGCTCTGATTTTCGTCGTCAACGAGGCAAACCCCGTAGACAACCTGACCACCGAGCAGCTGCAGAAGATCTACTCCGGCGAGATCACCAACTGGAAAGAAGTAGGCGGCAATGACGAGCCCATCTTAGCTTTCCAGCGCAATGCAGACGCAGGTTCCCAGACCCTGATGCAGAAACTGGTCATGGGTGATATCCCCTTTATGGAAGCTCCCACCGATGTAGTCGTCGGCTCTATGGGTGAGCTCATGGAGAGTGTTAAGAGCTATGATAATTCCGGCAATGCCATCGGCTACTCCGTATACTACTACGCAAACGATATGCGTATGGCAGACGGTCTGAAGATCCTGAAGATCGACGGCGTGGATCCCACCGCTGAGACCATTGCCGCAGGTCAGTATCCCCACCTGAATCCCTACTATTCCGCTATCCCTGCAGATGCCGCCGCAGACTCCCCCGCACGCATCCTCTACGAGTGGCTCCGCACCGAAGACGGCAAGCACCTCCTGTCTCTGGAAGGCTACGTTCCGGTCAACTGATCGCCCTTTGCAAATAAAATACCCACGGTATGAAATCCATACAGATGTGAAAGTCAGGCACACAGCGCATGGGACAGTTTTGTGTGCTATTCAAATCACAGTTTATAGAGCAGTTTAGCGACACGGTAGGCACTAAAGCCTCCCTTGTGTAAAGGGAGGTGGCACGGCGTAGCCGTGACGGAGGGATTGTAAATGTTCCGAATTCAATAAAATTTGTGAAAAATCGGCTTTTTTTCAATCCCTCAGTCGCTTCGCGACAAATCGCTGCGGCGATTCCGGTCGCGGCTCTGACAGTCCACCGGACTGTCATTCACTCCCGCGACACCGCTTCGCTAACCCTTTACACAAGGGATCCTTAA
>JAZREB010000152.1:0-7697 GCA_045660585.1 Faecousia sp.
GTTCTCAATACCTATATCATTGTTGAGCAGGGCAAGACCATCTTGCTGATCGACAAGCATGCCGCCCATGAGAGGATCCTCTTTGAAAAGCTACGTGGACGGCAAGAGCCTATCATGTCCCAGTTCCTCCTGACCCCCATCCTTATGACCCCGGAACGAGAGGAAGGCAACATCCTCTTGGAGCAGGAAGAGATCCTGTCCCAATTGGGCTTTGCCATCAGCGATTACGGTGACGGCACCTTGGCCATCAGCGAGATCCCCGAGCAGATCCGCCCCCAAGATGCAGAAGCTACTTTGAACGATCTGGCTTCTCAGCTTCTGGCAGGGAAGAGACCGGATCCCTCCGTCCTACGGGATGAGCTCCTGCACACCATTGCCTGTAAAGCCGCCATCAAGGGCGGTCAGCTAAACGGCACCATGGAATTAGATGCCATTGTGAAAGAGGTTCTCAGCCGAGAGGATCTGAAATGCTGTCCCCACGGCAGACCCATCTGCATTACCATGACCGCCTCCCAATTAGAAAGGCAGTTCAAACGATGAAAGCTCCAATCATTGCCATTGTGGGCCCTACCGCCTCCGGCAAGACCCGATTGTCTGTGGAGATCGCCCAATACTTAGGGGGAGAGATCATTTCCTTTGACTCCATGCAGATCTATAAGTCCATGGATATCGGCACCGCCAAGCCCACAGCAGAAGAACGGCGGAACATCCCCCACCATATGTTGGATATGGCCGATCCTCGGGAGGACTATTCCGTCAGCCGATTTGTAGAAGAAGCTGACAAGATCCTACAGGATATCCTGTCCCGAGGGAAGCCCGTTATTTTGGTAGGTGGTACGGGTCTGTATATTGACTCCCTCATGAAGGGTCTGGACTTCGCCCCCCATCCTCAAAGCGGTGTACGGGAAGAACTCACCGCCATTGCCCAAGGGCAGGGGATCGAGGTTCTCATGGATCGGCTCCGTGCCGTTGACCCGGAATCCGCCCAGCGGATCCACCCCTCTAACCAAAAACGAGTGATCCGTGCCTTGGAAATTTATCTGGAAACAGGTAAAACCATGACCCAACACAACTTAGAAACCCAGCAGAAACCGGACAAATACGATCCCCTGTGGATCGGTCTGGATTATGTAAACCGCGAAGCCCTGTACGATCGGATCAACCGTCGAGTAGATCTCATGGTCGAAGAAGGGCTGTTACAGGAACTGGAAGGACTCCTCGCCCAAGGGATCCCGGAAAACGCCACCTCCATGCAGGCCATCGGCTACAAGGAGTTCCTAAGCTACCTTCGGGGAGACTCCACCTTGGAAGAAGCCATAGACCTTTTAAAGCAGTCCTCCCGTCGCTATGCCAAACGGCAACGCACCTGGTTCCGTCGCAACCCCAAGGTCAACTGGCTCCTGTTGGAAGATGATCCGAATTTTGAAGAAGTCTTCCAATCCTGCCTGCCGCTGTTGCGCACCCTTGGCGCACAGTGAAATACCCGGGGTGTGAAATCCCGGGATCGGTAATAGACCTTTTCTACACCCAAGGGACACAGATATATTTTCTTTAAGGGACATTACGGAAAAAATATTTACATTCCGTACCTATTTTGTCCACATTCGACAAACCATAGTCGATATAATATAAGTACCCTGATGACGGGCCCGCCTGTGAGGCGGTTGCCAAATGGGACATCAAAGAAAAGAGGTACTTATATATGTCTAACACAGAAACTTTGCAGGATCTGATCCTCGGTGAGGTTAAGAAGGAACACACCCCCGTTACCCTGTTCTTAATGAACGGCTTCCAGATGAAGGGGATCATCACCGGCTTTGACAGCTTTGTGGTGGTTCTCAGCTCCGAAGGAAAACAGCAGATGATCTACAAGCACGCCATTTCCACCATGGTTCCCTTACAGCCCGTACGTTTCCAATAAGGCAGGAGAAATGGATAAACAGGGTGCTCTGTATTTCAAACTGGTAACAGGGGTCATTGTTCTGGTTCTCACAGGATATGCTCTGGGTCGTCTGTGGCCCGGTAGCCCTTCTTATCGGCTCTACAGCACTCGGATCTGCGAAGTCGGCGACGGGATAACCGTCTCCGGCTTTGTAGTGCGTTCCGAGAGTATTCTCTACAGCGAGGAAAGTCCCACCTTCCTCTACGAAGAAGGTCGTTGGATCGGTGGAGGACAGACTGTTGCCACAACGGTAACAGGTGCCCTTACCACTCCCCGTGCAGGCTACCTTTCCTACCGATCCGACGGGTATGAGAGTCTACTGACCCCGGACTTTATTTTGGGGTGCAAGACCGAAGATCTCCTCTCCCTCTCTCCACAGCCTGCGCCGGATTCCGCCGTGGGGCGAGTGATTCATGGACAGACCTGGTATTTTGCCGCTCCGGGGGATTTCCCCCAACTGACACAAGGCTCCACCCTTTCCCTGACCATAGAAGGGATCTCCTGCCGGGGCACCGTCCTGCGCACACAGGAGCTCCTGGTGCTGGAGTGCAACAGCTTTGCAGGCACCGTAGGGAGCCTGCGACGGGCAGATGCCCAAATAAACCTCTCTTCTTTTTCCGCAATCTCTCTGCCTCCCGAGGCAGTATATTATGAAAGCGAAACAACCTTTGTCTACGTTCTCCGCGGAGCCCAGGCTCGGCGGAATCCCGTAACCATTGTCCGCATTGAGGATGATACCCTATGGGTCGATCCCCAAGATCTGCCCACCGGGACTCAGGTCATCCTGACAGAAACAGAAATCACAGATGGGATGGTGCTGAAATGATCGCACAAAACATTGCCGATATTCGTCGCCGCATGGATGCGGCCGCCATTGCCGCAGGACGGGATCCCAAGGAGATCCTTCTCTGCGCCGCTACCAAAATGAACGATGCCTCCCGTGTCCGTGAGGCCATTGCCGTCGGAGTGGATTGTTGCGGTGAAAACCGAGTCCAGGAGCTGGTTGCAAAATCCGCAGACAACGCCTACGAAGGCGCCCCCGTCCACTTTATCGGCCGCCTGCAAACCAACAAGGTCAAGCAGGTAGTCGGTTCCGTGGATCTGATCCAATCCGTAGACCGCCTGCCTCTCTTGGAATGTATCGAAAAAGAAGCCGCCAAAAAGAACCTCATCCAGAACATTCTCTTAGAAGTCCACATGGGGGATGAGGAAAGCAAAAGCGGTTTCACAGAGTCGGAAGTTTTGGAAATTTCCGAAAAAATGGAAAACTATCCACACTGCAAGCTCTGCGGTCTCATGACAATACCCCCTGTCAGCAAAAATAAAGGGGAAAATTGTAGATTTTTTGAAAAAATTCGCAGATTATCTGTTGACATAATGGCAAAAAAACAGCATAATATTACTATGGGTATTCTGTCCATGGGCATGACCGACGATTTCGAAGATGCCATTGCCTGTGGCAGTACAATGATCCGCATTGGAACGGCCATTTTCGGCCATAGAGATTACAACAAATAATTTAGAAACATATAATTTGGAGGTAAACCCACATGGGATTTATGGATGAACTTCGCAAACTGAGCCCCAACCGTCGCAACGAGGTCGAAGACGATTATTACGATGATTATGATGACGAGCCCATGGAGGACGAAGAGCCCGCTCCCGCCCCCGCTCGTCCCAGCTACACCACCCGTGGTGCCGCCGCAGCCGCTGCATCTCCCTCTGCTGATACCGGCAGATCTTCCGGCGGTCGTGTGATGAATTTCTCCCCCGCATCCAACATGCAGGTGATCGTTGTCAAGCCCGAGTGTTTTGACCAGGTTACCGAGATTGCAGACCGTCTGCGTGACAAGCAGTCTGTCGTTCTGAATCTGGAATCCACCAACAAGGACGTAGCTCGTCGTCTGGTAGACTTCCTGTCCGGCTGTGCCTATGCTCTGGACGGCAATATCCAGAAGGTAGCTATTTCCACCTACCTGATCACCCCCCACAACGTCGAGGTCGTGGGCGACGGCGAGAAGGATATGGACAGCGCCCCCTCTTATTATTGATCCCCTAAGGAACATACATCTTTAAGAGCAGGAGTTGACAGATCATGATAACCCCCCAGCAGATTCACGAAACCAGTTTCGAAACGGTTCGCAGAGGCGGCTATGACATGGAGGCCGTGGACAACTTCTTAGAGCCCTTAACTGAAGATTACATTACCCTGTTCAAAGAAAACTCTGTCCTAAAGAGCAAAATGCGGATTCTTGTTGAAAAGTTAGAAGAATACCGCACCCAGGAGAGCTCCATGCAGAACGCCCTCCTGGCCGCACAGAAGACCTGTGATCAAATGCTCCTGGACACCGAGAAAAAGTGCGCCAAAATGCTCCGCGAGGCAGAAGAGGCCGCCGCAGACAAGACCAAGAATGTCTCCCTCCTCATCGGAGAGGAACAGGAACGGTTAGAAACCGCACAGAACGCTTCCCGTACTTTCCTGGATAATATGGAGGAGAACCTAAAACAGCAGCTTTCCCTCCTGCAGGAACTGCGGGAACGGGAGTTCCCCGGTGCGTCCCGCAATAGTCGCCCTGAGCCCCGCAAGGCATTCGACTTTGACGAGCATCCCACCGCACCCACTACAGAGGAGATGGCAGATGCCCTGATCCAAGAAATCGGCATGAATTTAGAGAGCAAGCTCAACCCTGCCCCTACCCCTGCTCCCACCGCCGAACCCGTTAAAAAATTCGAGGGACTCCAATTCGGAGCTAACTACTCCTCAGAGAACCTCTGATCCTTACAATATCATACTGCTATGATGGGGACAAACAGTCTGCCTCCCTGTGTTTTCAGAGAGCTGTCGGTCGGTGCGAGACAGCCACACCGCAGACCAATATCACCCCGGAGCTGCCGCCCCAACAGAGGGATCCCCTCTCAGTAGGCTCGGCCGATTCACGCCCGTTAGGCGTTAACGAGTGTCCGTCCTCAAGGGGACGGGAACAAGAGTGGTACCGCAGAGTCTTCTCTGTCTCTTGGATGAGGCAGAGGAGACTTCTATCATTTTATAAACAAAAACTATTCTTTGGAGGAATATATGGATTACAAGAATACGATCATCACCCCCAAGACCGATTTCCCCATGCGTGCAGGTCTGCCCCAGAGAGAGCCCGGCATGCTGGAAAAGTGGAACCAAATCGACGTCTACAAGCTCCTCATGGAAAAGAACAACGGCAAGCCCCGTTTCATTCTCCATGACGGTCCTCCCTTCTCTAACGGCGACCTCCACATGGGTCACGCTCTGAACAAGACTCTGAAGGACTTCATCGTCCGTTCCTACGCTATGCGTGGCTATTACACCCCCTTCACCCCCGGTTGGGACAAGCACGGCATGCCCATTGAGTCTGCTATCATCAAGAAGAACAAGCTCAACCACAAGACCATGCCCGCCGCTGAATTCCGTACCGCTTGTGAGGCTTTCGCACAGGATTTCATTAACCGTCAGCGTACCAGTTTCCGCCGTCTGGGCGTTCTGGGCGATTGGGAAAAGCCCTACTGCACCATGGACAAGAAGTTCGAGGCAGAAGAAGTCAAGGTATTCGGCGAAATGTACCGCAAGGGCTACATCTACAAGGGCCTGAAGCCCGTTTACTGGTGCCCCAAGGACGAGACCGCTCTGGCAGAAGCCGAGATCGAGTACCAGGATGATCCCTGCACCTCCATCTATGTCAAGTTCGCTCTGAAGGATACCCAGGGTAAGATGGATGCTACCAACACCTACGTCATCATCTGGACCACCACCCCCTGGACTCTCCCCGGCAACCTGGCTATCGCCCTCAATGCCCGTGAGACCTATGTCACCGTTCAGGCCGGGGATGTCCGCTACATCGTAGCAGAAGCTCTCCTGGAAAAGACCATGGCCGCCGGTGGCGTTACCGAGTACGAGATCATCGACCGTCACGAGGGTGCATTCTTTGAGTATATGACTGCTCAGCATCCCTTCCTGGATCGTGACTCCCTGCTGGTTACTGCCGACTATGTCACCATGGATTCGGGTACCGGCTGTGCCCACACTGCTCCCGGCTTCGGTGGAGATGACTACCAGACCTGCCGCCGCTACAAGATCGACCTGATCGTTCCCGTAGATGACCGTGGCTTCCAGACCGCAGATGCAGGCAAGTACGCCGGCATGCGTTACGACGTTTCCAACACCCAGATCGTTGAGGATATGAAGGCCGATGGCTCCCTCTTCGCATCCGAGGTATTCACCCACAGCTATCCCCACTGCTGGCGTTGCAAGAGCCCCATCATCTTCCGCGCTACTCCTCAGTGGTTCTGCTCCGTAGAGAGCTTCAAGGAAGAAGCCGCCGCCGCTTGTGAAGATGTCCAGTGGTTCCCCGCATGGGGCAAGGATCGTATGATCTCCATGGTTCGTGACCGTGCCGACTGGTGTATCTCCCGTCAGCGCCGTTGGGGTCTGCCTATCCCCGTATTCTACTGCAAGGATTGCGGCAAGCCCGTATGCACTCCCGAGACTACCGAGCACATTGCCAAGCTCTTCGGCGAAGAAGGCTCCAATGCCTGGTTCTCCAAGGAAGCTATGGAACTGATCCCCGAGGGTCTGTCCTGCCCCCACTGCGGTGGCAAGACCTTCGACAAGGAAACCGACACACTTGACGGCTGGTTCGACTCCGGCTCCACCCATATCGCATCCCTGCTGTACGATTGCGAAGAAAACTGGCCTTCCGATATCTATCTGGAAGGTGCCGACCAGTACCGTGGCTGGTTCCAGTCAAGCCTCTTGACCTCCGTCGGCGCACTGGGCAAGGGCGCTCCCTTCAAGAAGTGCCTGACTCACGGTTGGGTCGTTGACGGCGAAGGTCGCGCCATGCACAAGTCCTTGGGCAACGGCGTTGATCCCGCTGACCTGGTTCGTGACTTCGGTGCAGATATCGTCCGTCTGTGGGCAGCTTCCGCTGACTATCGTGTAGATGTCCGTTGCTCCAAGGAAATCTTCAAGCAATTGTCTCAGACTTACCTGAAGTTCCGTAACACCGCCCGTTACTGTCTGGGTAACCTGGACGGCTTCGATCCCGCAAATCTGGTACAGCCCGAAGAGATGCTGGAACTGGATCGCTGGGCTGTTACCAAGCTCAACGAGCTCATTGAGTTGGCATTCCGTTCTTACGATAAGTACGAATTCCATGCTCTGACCCATGCTATCAATGATTTCTGCGTTGTTGAGCTGTCCGGCTTCTATCTGGACATCCTGAAGGATCGCCTCTACTGCGAAGAAAAGGACGGCCTGAAGCGCCGTAGCGCACAGACCGCGCTGTACCTGATCCTGGATGCTATGGCTAAGATGTATGCTCCCATCCTGCCCTACACCTGCGACGAGATCTGGCAGGCAATGCCCCATAAGGCAGAGGACGACGTCCGCAACATCATCCTCAATAACATGGCCGAGGCTTACACCGCCTACGCTCTGGATGCAGACACCATGGCAAAGTGGGACACCCTCATTGCTCTGCGTAGCGATGTCAACGGTGTTCTGGAAGCCGCCCGTGGCGAAAAGAAGATCGGTAAGGCTCTGGAAGCACAGGGCAACGGGAAGGCCGCCGACACTGCCGCCGCCGAAGCTCCGAAGCAGGCCGAAGGTCTGGATCTAGCTGAGCTGTTCATCGTCTCCGCTGTCTCCACCGAGGCAGAGGAAGCCGAAGCTCTGGCACAGGGTGTCGGCAGCAACTTGCCCGGTCTGGAAGTTAAGGTCTACGCG
>JAZREB010000153.1:0-2927 GCA_045660585.1 Faecousia sp.
GGTGCTTTTATGAAAAAGATCCTTTCCGTTTTTCTGATCCTGTCTCTGTTGCTTTGCCTCTCCGGCTGCCCGCCGTTGAATAAAGACGAGCCACCGGAAACCGGCTATCTGAAAGTGCATTTTATCGATGTGGGGCAAGCCGATTGCGCCCTCATCGAGTGTAACGGTGAATTTATCCTCATCGACGGCGGCAATGTGGAAGATTCCCAACTGGTGGTCAGTTACCTGCAAAGGCAGGGCGTAGAGGAACTGCTGGCCGTGGTCTGCTCCCACGCCCACGAGGATCATGTGGGCGGTCTTGCCTCTGCCCTCACCGCCGCCACCGCCAAAACCGTATTCAGCCCCGTTACAGACTACGATTCCGATGCCTTCCGAAATTTTGCTGACCGTGCAGGAGAGATCACTGTACCCCGTGTGGGAGACACCTTCGCTTTCGGCAATGCAACCGTAGAGATCTTAGCCTGTGATCCCGATGCATCCGAAACAAATAACACTTCCATCGTTTTAAAGGTAACCTACGGTCAGACTTCCTTCCTCTTTACCGGCGATGCGGAACAGCCCGTAGAAGAAACCCTGCTGAACAGGGGCTATGATCCCTCCGCCACAGTTCTGAAGGTAGGGCACCACGGTAGTTCCTCCTCCACCTCTTACCGTTTCCTGAATGAGGTCATGCCCCAATATGCCATCATTTCCGTTGGGGAAGGCAATTCCTACGGTCACCCCGAGGATGAGGTTCTCAGCCGTCTGCGAGATGCAGATGTCACCGTCTACCGTACGGATCTGGATGGTGATATTCTCTGCACCAGCGATGGAAAGCAGGTCACCATTTCCAAACCCTGATTCAAAGATTACAGGAGGCTCCCATGAAGCGGTTTATCCCCCTCTTTGTTATTCTCGCAATTCTTATGCCTATTCTTCCCGTTAGGGCTACCGCCCCCTACCAAACAGACATTGCCATGTCCGTTGGTGCTCAAGAACCCCAGCGGAATCTGGTATGGCACGCCCTTTCCTCCGCCCCCGGTGCGGTTCGTCTGTGGATGGCAGAAGACCTCGGTTCCCCAATTGCCACCTTCCCCTCCACCGTTAGCAAGGCCTCTCAGGGTGACTATTATGTACACAGAATCACCATAGACGGACTACTGCCGGATACAGATTATGCCTATCAGTTGGTAAACGAGGATTACGAATCTCCACTGTATTTCTTCTCCACCGTAAGCCTCGGAGATTTTTCCTTCGTCTTAGCAGGAGATCCCCAATTAGGCGAGAGCGCAGACACCGCCAAGGATCGGGCCGGTTGGGCTCTGGCACTGGAACGGATCGCAGAGCATGAGATTTTTGCCGATAGTGCCTTTCTCCTCACCTTAGGCGATCATGTAGATGAAAAGAACAACGAATACCACTTTGACGATCTCCTTCATCATGACTACCTGACCGGGATCCCCATGGCAAATGTGATCGGCAACCATGAGTCGAAATCCGAGATCTATTCTCAGCATTTCTACCGTCCCAACGAGTCTACGGAATACGGTGTTACCACCGCCGGTGGAGATGCATATTTCCTGTTTAACAATGTTCTGTTTTTCTTAATCAACAGCAATGACAAGGACACCGAGGAACACCGCCTCTTTATGGAGTCCGTCCTTGCCCAACATCCCCATGCGATGTGGAAGGTCGTAGCCCTCCACCACTCCCTGTATACTGTAGCAAATCACGCCTATGATGACAGCATTCTCTCCCGTCGGGAGGAGCTCGTTCCCCTGTTCCAAGAGTTGGGCATTGATGTAGTGTTCAGCGGACACGATCATGTGTACTGCCGTAGCTACCTCATGGATGGTCTCACCCCCCTTTCCCATATGGACTATTACGATCAGTCCTCCATCCATTCTGCTACCAATCCGGAAGGGGTGCTGTATATTACCGCCAATTCCTCCTCCGGCTCTAAAACCTATGATCCGGAAGATGACTTCTTCCCCTATTCCGCAGAGCATCACCAGTATGATGTGGGAGAGCTGTCCCGGGTAGAAATCACGGAAAACAGTTTCGGTATCTACACCTATCGGGTGGACACCATGGAGCAGGTGGATTACTTCACCCTGTATCGGAAAGAAGAAGCGCCCCTCCCCTTTGCAGATGTTCCCCCGGACAGTTGGTATGAGAAGGCTGTGGAGTATACCTACCACCACGGTCTTATGAACGGCACCGATGCTGACACCTTTACCCCCAACACAGCCACCACCCGCGCCATGGCTGTGACCCTGCTGTATCGGATGGAAGGCTCCCCTTCTGTGGACGATCATTCCTTTACAGATGTACCCCGGGGCGCCTACTATGAAAATGCCGTAGCCTGGGCACAAGAAGTCGGCATTGTCACCGGCGTTACCGAAACCCGCTTCGCCCCGGAACTCCCCATAACAAGAGAGCAGCTCGTAACCATCCTTGCCCGTTATGCCGAATATTCCGGTCTGCCCATGACCGCGGAAGATGGCTTGTCTTCCTACGAAGACGGCACAAAAGTCTCCCCCTATGCGATCCATTCCGTAAACTGGGCTCTGGAAGCAGGCCTCCTCCAAGGCACCGGCAAGAACCGTCTCTCCCCCCAAGGCACCGCCACCCGTGCACAGGTAGCCCAGATCATCACCCGAACGGATAAAATTCTCAAGGGATAAGTCATAATTCTATTGACCTTTTGCATTTCCTATGTTACAATAAGTTGCAATGTACGGAGATGTACCCAAGTGGTTGAAGGGTCCGCTCTCGAAAAGCGGTAGGGGTGTCAAAGCCTGCGAGAGTTCGAATCTCTCCATCTCCGCCAAAAATCGACAAGTTTCGACAGAGACTTGTCGATTTTACTTTTTCACTATTAACTCTTCACTTTTCACTCTTATCTTTCGAAACTTGTCGATTAGGTAATAAGTAATAGTGAATAG
>JAZREB010000154.1:0-4745 GCA_045660585.1 Faecousia sp.
CGATAAACGGGAATTTGAAGATCGTTATAGAGTTGAGAACAAATTTATTTTGAGGGAAATATCATGGAAAAAACAAATGCCATGCGGCAGTTTGATCGGAAAAAGTTATCCTACACCGTCCATACCTATGAGGGTGTGATCAGCGGTGTGGATGTTGCGGCTACTATGGGTCAGGAACCCAAAAAGGTCTTTAAGACCCTTGTAACCGTTGGAAAGAGCGGGGGATACTATGTATTTATGATCCCCGTTGCCCAAGAACTGGATCTCAAAAAAGCCGCAAAAGCAGTTGGTGAAAAGTCCATAGCCATGATCCCTCAAAAAGAACTCCTCCCCCTGACGGGCTATGTCCACGGCGGTTGTAGCCCCGTGGGGATGAAAAAACAGTTCCCCACCGCCATCCATGAAAGTGCCGCAGAATTTGAAAAAATCTTTTTCAGCGGTGGCAAGATCGGCTTGCAGATCGAAGCCTCCTCGGAGGCACTGGAAAAACTGATGCCCCTCCGATACGCAGATTTAATCGTAGGATAACAAAAAAATCCACCTCAGAAACCGGGAAGTCGGTTTCTGAAGTGGATTTTTGGTTTCTACAGGATATCTCTTACTACAAAATACTGGGCGCCGGCGGACTTGGCGGCGGCGATGCCTTGGGGAGAGTCCTCGAAGATGAGGGTATTTTCCGGCTTGCAAGAGAAACACTCCATGGCCATGAGGAATCCGTCGGGGGCGGGCTTGTTCCGGGGGATCTCTGCTTGGGTCAGGATCAGATCGAAAGCCGAGATTTTTCCGAAAAGGTTCAGAATATCATAGACACTTTTCTTTGCGGCGGTGCTGACCAGAGCGATGTTGTATGTAGGGGAAAGTCCCTCTAAGAGGGCAAATAGTCCCTTATTTTCCCGAATTTTCCCGTAATGCTTGGGATAAATCTCGATTTTCTCGTTATGGATAGTCTCCCATAGGGCGGTGTCGTCTCCGACGATCTCCGGGAGAAAATCTTTATAATATCTGCCATTGCAACGGGCAGCAAAATATTCTTGATCGATGGTAAAACCGTATTTTTGCAAAACCTCTGCATAGGCGGAAAAGTTGGCAGGTACTGTATCAAACAGAGTGCCATCTAAATCAAAAATTGCCAGTTTCTCTTTCATCTGTCTGTCCGATCCTTTCGGGGAATTTCCTGTAGGAAATATTATACATAACAGCCGGAGAGAAATCAAGAGAAAGTACAAGTCACCCACGGAAAGGGGGTAAACCTTACTTTCCGTGGGTGGCCGTTCTAAGAGAGGAGTTTTTGATTATTTTACGAGACCTGCCAGTTTGGAGACGGACTCCTTGGCATCCCCCAGCATGAGCAGTACGTTGTCTGCACTGTACAGGGGATTGTCAACGCCGGCGTAACCGGGCTTGGTGTCGAAGTTACAGAACACAGCCATGGGAGCCTTTTCTACGTTCAGGATGGGCATCCCGTAAATGGGACTGCCCTCTGCGGAGTTGGCGGCGGGGTTGGTAACGTCGTTTGCACCGATGACAATGGCGATATCGCAAGATGCGAAATCATCGTTGATATCTTCCATCATATAGAGCTTTTCGTAGTCGATGTCGGCCTCGCACAGGAGCACGCTCATGTGACCGGGCATACGACCTGCAACGGGGTGGATGGCGAACTTGACTTCTGCGCCCTTCTTTTCCAGAGCAGCGGCCAAGTGAGCAACCTCGCCCTGTGCCTGAGACAGAGCCATGCCGTAACCGGGAACGATAATGACCTTCTTAGCGGCGGTCAGAGTCTGACCTACAGCTTCCTCGCTGAGCTTTGCCTGAGAGGCGGGAGCAGAAGCAGAGGGAGCGGCCTCGGTAACGGTGGTGGTCAGGAGAGTCTCCAGTTTAGAGACGGATTCCTTAGCATCCCCCAGCATGAGCAGTACGTTGTCTGCGCTGTACAGGGGATTCTCTACACCGGCGTAACCGGGCTTGGTGTCGAAGTTACAGAACACAGCCATGGGGGCCTGCTCAACATTCAGGATGGGCATGCCGTAAATGGGAGTGCCCTCTGCGGAGTTGGCGGCGGGGTTGGTAACGTCGTTTGCACCGATAACGATGGCGATATCACAGGATGCGAAATCATCGTTGATATCTTCCATCATGAAGAGCTTTTCGTAGTCAATATCAGCCTCGCACAGGAGCACGCTCATGTGACCGGGCATACGGCCTGCAACGGGATGGATGGCGAATTTCACCTCTACGCCCTTGCTTTCCAGAACAGAGGTCAGGTGAGCAACTTCACCCTGTGCCTGGGACAGAGCCATGCCGTAACCGGGAACGATAATGACTTTCTTGGCGTTCTGCAGAGTCTGACCGACCTTGGCTTCGCTGAGCTTGCCATCTTCTGCGGGGGCAGATTCGGCAGCGGGAGCGGAAGCAGTGGGGATCTGGGACAGGAAGCCCTCTAACTTGGATACGGAAGCCTTGGCATCGCCCAACATCAAAAGGACGTTATCGGCAGTATACAGGGGATTCTCTACGCCTGCATAGCCGGGCTTGGTATCAAAGTTGCAGAAAACAGCCTTGGGAGCCTTTTCTACATCGAGAACAGGCATGCCGTAAATGGGGGTACCCTCTGCCGTATTTGCGGCGGGGTTGGTAACGTCGTTTGCACCGATGACGATAGCCAGATCACAGGAAGCGAAATCGTCGTTGATATCTTCCATCATGTACAGCTTTTCGTAATCGATATCGGCCTCGCACAGGAGCACGCTCATGTGACCGGGCATACGACCGGCAACGGGGTGGATGGCGAACTTGACCTCGGTGCCTCTGCCTTCCAGAACAGAAGTCAGGTGAGCAACCTCTCCCTGCGCCTGGGACAGAGCCATGCCGTAGCCGGGGACGATAATGACCTTCTTAGCGTTCTGCAGAGTTTCTGCAACGCCGATCTCGTCCAGCTTGGTGGACTTGGGAGCCTCTTCTTGTGCGGTAGCTTCCTCGGCCTTGGGGGCGGGAGCCTTTGCAGGAGCGGCAGTGGTCTTTCCGGTGAGGATCGCACCCAGGGTGCGGTTCATAGCCTTGCACATATCCTGGGTCAGGATCAGACCGGAAGCACCGACGATACCGCCGACGACGACCAGCAGGGGATCGCCGATTGCCATACCTGCAATACCGCCTGCCACGCCGGACAGGGAGTTAAGGAGGCTGATAGTAATGGGCATATCCGCACCGCCTACTCGCATGACGAATACAACGCCTGCCAGAAGTGCGGCAACGGCTGTCAGGATGGCCCAAATACCGGAAACGGTGGTCTGCAGGACGATACCTGCAACAAAGGCCAGAACCAACAGAGCCAGAATAAGGGTATGACCCTTCAGGGTCTTGGGACGTGCGTCTAAGATACGAGCCAGCTTACCTGCGGCAATGAGACTGCCGGTCAGGGTCAGAGCACCAACTGCCAGAGCCACACCGGCGGTAGCGTTCTCGAAAACCACATACTCACCGGTAGCACCTAAAATGGCGGTAGTAGCGGCAACCAGCGCAGAGGCGGCACCGCCCAAGCCGTTCAGGAGGGCGATGGTCTGGGGCATGGCGATCATCTTGATCCGACTTGCCATGTAGATGCCGTACAGACCGGCAAAGAGCAGTACGCCATAGAGGGCCAGGTTGGAGCCCTTGGGCCATAGCTGTTCTTTGAAAACGATAATAGCCATAGCCATTACCATGGAGAGAGCAGACAGAGCGTTGCCCACAACGGACAGCTTGACCTTGCTCATGAGGTTGATACCCAGAAGAACGAGAGCAACACAGACACCGCTAAGGATGTAATAGAGAATATCAGACATCTTCGGTTTCTCCCTTCTTCTTTTTCTTCACAAAGCTGGAGAGCATCTTGTGAGTCAGGGCGAAACCGCCTGCAACGTTGATAATTGCCAGAGCGGCGGCACAGCGTGCAATCAGAATGGCGGCAGTGTTGCCGGTCGCACCGGCTACACCGGCGGCGACCATTGCGCCCAGGACCGTAACACCGGACAGGGCGTTCATGCCGGACATAAGGGGAGTGTGGAGGAGAGCAGGAACATTACGGATGATCACATAGCCCAGAACCGCACTCACGACAAAAAGACCAACAAGTAAAATGGGATTCATAGTTTAGATCCCCATTGCGGCACGGGCACCTTCGTGGACGACCTTGCCGTCCATGGTGGTCATCATGCCCTTAACGATCTCGTCGTTCATGTCAAGGTTCATCTTGCCGTCCTTGATGAGGAACTTAACCAGGTTGTACATGTTAGCGGAGTACATGAAGGTGGAAGAAACAGCCAGCATGCCGGGGATGTTCTTGATGCCTTCGATGATGACGCCGTGCTTGGTCTCACGCTTGCCGGCGGGAGTGATGGCGCAGTTGCCACCCTGGTCGATAGCGATGTCAACGATAACGGAGCCGGGCTTCATGGACTTAACCATCTCTTCGGTGATGAGGATGGGAGCCAGACGGCCGGGAACCAGAGCAGAGAGGAATACGATGTCCATGTTGGGCAGTTCCTTAGCCAGGAGCTCACGCTCAGCAGCCAGAACATCAGCGGGCAGTTCCAGAGCGTAGCCGCCCTGACCCATAGCCAGTTCGGGAGCAACACCGGACTCGATGACCTTTGCACCCAGAGAGGTAGCCTGCTCTGCTGCAGCGGGACGGATGTCCATAGCATAGGTCTTAGCGCCCAGACGCTTTGCGGTTGCCAGAGCCTGGAGGCCTGCAACACCAACAC
>JAZREB010000155.1:0-15112 GCA_045660585.1 Faecousia sp.
TTTAAAAATGGTATAATTAAAAAGTAATATCCCAGGCTATTGTCCCGGAGGTTTTTCTATGCGAAAGTTCTTTTATCAAATCTCATGCATCCTGTTCTGTGTGTTGCTGATGGTGCAATTCTACCCTGCCGCCACCGCAGAGGGCTTGGCTGCCGATATTTCCCAATTTATGATCGATCAGGGGTTGGATGCTTCTAACTTTGCCATGAGCTATTACAATCCCGTCAGTGGAGAGAGCTATGCCTTCAATGACAGCGCTTTTTTGCCTGTAGGCAAATTGCGTTTCCTGCCCACACACATGTATTTCTACGAAGAAGAGACCCGTGGCACCTTTGAATCCCCGGATCCCGAAGCTCCGGAATTTACTATCGGCGGTATGAATCTGGAAGATTGCCGTTATCACAGCATCATTCTTTCGGAAGATGGCATCTCCGAGAAGATGCAGGCACAAATCGGCAACCAAAACCAGTATCTGGAGCTTATTAACCAACGTTACGGCATGGTAAATTCCGACACTCTCCCCCGAGAGTATTGGAGTGGAAAGTCCCTGAGTACACAGTTCCTGATGAATTGTATCCGCACCGTCTCCTCCCATCCCGAGCTCTTCAACGGTATGATGGCAAATTACCGCATGGTGCAAAAGGCCGATGCCTTTGCAAACGGTTCTGTTTCTTATCCCATCGTCCAGATTCGTGGAGAAGATGACGGCTATATCACCGCAATTGCAGAGGTCTCTGCAGCACAGAATTTCCTGCTGGTAGCTTCTGTAAAATCCGTCTCCGGTGGCGACGACATTCTGGGTAAGCTGAACAAGGTCATCTGTGACTATGTTCAGGCAACTGCCGGTGATGCTGCAACCGAGCAGACACAGCCCACCGCCATTCAGGACGCTCCCAAGTACTACATCGGTCAGGATCGAATGGAGAAAGACGGCACCCTGACTCGCTGGCTTGTGATCTCTTTCAGCGTGGCCGGTAGCGTAGCTCTTGTCGGCATTGTGATCTGGCTGATCTGGCGTTCCCGAAATCGTCAATATTGATTATCAGGAGTCGTCTGTTATCGGTATGAACCCTATCGGACGACTCCCTTTTATATCCCACCACGGGATCATACCTCTCAGGCGAAATCAAAAGGAGTGTAGCTTCATGTTAAATAAAATCACAGGACATTGTCCCTACTGCGGTAAAGAAATCGAGATCCCCGAAGAATTAGAAACTTTTTCCTGCCTATTCTGCGGAAAGCGTTCTCGCACGGAACTTCTGCGACTCCAGAAGGACTTTAATATGGAGGATCTGCTGGAGCTGGCCTCCCAGCTTCCCCAAACCCTACGGGATCATGACACCCTATATAAGCGGATCTCCAAGAAGCATTATGTCCCCACCTTCCTCGCTTACGAGGCCGAACACAGCACCCTTCTGAAGCGAATCGACACCCTGCTGTTTTCCGCCCCCATGGAATTGGATCGTGCCATAGAGTTGGTTTGCACCACTTTCTTAGACACCATGGAGAAAGACCTCCGTTCTTATAAGGCATACAAAACAAAGCACGGTCAGTCTAACCTTCTCTTCGAGGTTAAGTTAGTCCTGGCTCTTTTCCTGACGCCTTTAACACGGAAGCTCTCCCTGCGGATGGCAGAACCCTTCTGCACCATTCTCCACGACCAGTGGATGAAACGGTTCCCCAAGGAAGTCTGGACTCCCGGTGATTACAATGTCATCGTAGCAGGTTTCAACAGAAAGAAACTATGCTTTATTACCACTGCCGTATGCTCCCACGAAGGCAAGGCCGATGATTGTCGGGAGTTGACGACCCTCCGTGCCTTCCGTGACGGTTGGCTCTCGGAAAACGGTGGAGAAGATCTCATTGCCCAATACTACCACATCGCCCCCACCCTGGTAACCCTTATGGATCACTGTGATGCTTCCGACACATGCTACACCGAGATCCGCACCCGTTGGTTGGAGCCCTGCCTCGCCGCCCTGGAAAGAGGGGAAGAAGAACTGTGCAGGGACACCTATGTACAGATGGTGCAAACTCTCCGCCAGCGCTATCTCCAATAATTCCTTCCTATAGGCTCTGTGGTCTCCATGGAGCCTTTTCCTTCTGTTTATCCACCAAAAACCTTATCCTGCCGAACATTCCACTTTCCAAAGGAGCGCTATTTATGAAGAACATCCGCTGTATGATCCTAATTTTTTCCTTAGTTGTACTACTTATGGTTTCCGTATTTGCAGTCCACGCTAATGAAAAAGAGAACGCCAAAACGCCCACGACAAAGTCCACCTATTCCATCGCAGAGGGCATTACGGAATCCGCTCTAACCCTGGATGGTGGGCAGTCCGGCTATATGCTCCAAATCGCCCCCTCTGCCAAAGCAAGCCTGAAGGCCTCCTTCAGCAAATATTTTAAAGCCAACAGCACCAAGTCCTCCCGTTCCGTAGCCGCCTCTTCTCTGGGCTTTTCTACCATGACCACCACTGCCCAGGCTGCTGCTTACGAGACTGCTACGGGTCGTGATGTCATCTTTACCATGAACGCCAATTTCTTCGATTCGGACACCTCAAGAATCCGCGGATATCTGATGGTAGAGGGTACCGAGATCCACGAGCCGGACAGCGATTGTGTCTGCTATTTTGCCGTTCTGACAGATGGTAGCTATGACATCCGTTCTTATACCGATGCCCACGACGATGTGGTAGAAGCCGTTGCAGGTCGCCAATGGCTGGTCAGAGACGGTGTCCAAATGTCCCAGAACAAGACCCAGCTTTCCGCCCGTACCGCTATCGGCATCAAGGCAGACGGCACCGTAGTCTGCTTCGTCGTAGATGGGAAAACCAACTCCACCGGCGTAACCATTAACGACATGTGTGGAATCATGTATTCCTTAGGCTGCGTAGAAGCCATCAATTTAGACGGCGGCGGATCTTCTACATTCGTAACCCAACGTAGCAGCACCGGCTCCCTGCAGATTCGGAACAATCCCTCAGACTCCACCGGGGAACGTCCCGTTATCTCCACCCTGATGCTGGTAGCCGATCCCGATACCGATCACCTGTATTTCGATTTTACCAACAATTCCGCTGCAATCAATCGCTACAAAGCCGATATTTACGGTGGGTTAAATTATGACAACGGCTCCTGGCATTATCACCACACCTATAATACCGCCCCCGTATTCGACCATGCATTGGGCACCATGTCCTTTTCCACCGGTCCGGATTGCCCCACTACACGGAACATCCACCCCATCATCACCTCCAATAATACCAACTACACAAGCGGTCATCCCCTGTCCTATGTCCCCACCGGGGAAGATTATTTCAAAATCCGCATGAAAATAGACGGCTCTGCAGATACGGATGCGGATTTTCGTCTCCTCTATGCCTCAGACGACGGCACTTCCAGCTCCAACAATGCTTTTTCCTGTCATATACCCGCAGGAACCATTAACAACGGGTATTTTGTGTTGGAGGGCTATGCCGATTTCGGCGGTGTGGACACCGTTGCCGCCATCCGCCCGGAGGTTTATAACCTGACGGTCTCCAAGCCCGCAACAAATTCTGTCACCTTTACCTTTGATTACATCTACGTCGGTCCCAAAGAAGGTGCGCAGACAGGAAATGCTCTCTATTTCGACTTTAGCAACAGTGCAGAAGCAAAGGATCGTTATAACCGTATTTCTTACGGATTTTTGAACTTTGACAGCTCCGACTCCCCCTTTTGGGCAACTGCTTATAACGGTTCTGCAACAGCATTAACTGTAGATAATGAAAGCGGTCTCCTCCGTGTTGCAGTTACAGACGGATACAGTGGCTCTGTAGCAGAGGGGAACCTCATCTATGGCCCATGGGTCAAGAACACCACCTCTTACGGCAATTTTACTGGCAGAAACACCTATGCCTACTTCCCACTCAGTTATGATCCCAAGGACGCCGAAATTGTTCAGCTTCGTTTCCGTACGGAAAACTGCGTAGTCCCCACAGGCACTACTCCCAGAGTAGTTCTGGAATACTATTACATAGAAAATAACGCCTTCGAATTTAAGAATGATATTCGCAAAACCTTCGAACTCGGGCAAGATGCTCAAACCATATCTATACCGATCCCCTCCACTTTCACATCCGCAGATGTGATCAAGTGTTTCGGTTTCCGATTCCAGAATATTATGGGAACCAACGAAGGCTCTGTTTTAATTGACTATATTTACGTCGGCTCTGCCTGCTACGCTCCCGAAGCCACACACTCATGGGATGGAGGAAAAGTCTCCTCTCCCCCTACCTGCCTGTTAGAAGGTGCCAAAACCTACACCTGTACTCAATGCGGACATACAAAAACCGAGTCCATTCCGGCCACAGGACACACCTATGTAAACGGCCTGTGCGCCTGCGGTGATAGAGAAATTCGGGAGTCTATAGAAGAAACTACATGGAAAATTAACCACACATTGGAACTTGCAAGCGATATTTCCGTCAATTTAGTAGTCTCTAAAACTCTGTTGGAAGGATTTGACATAGAAACTGTCTACATCCTTACGGAAATTGAGACTGAAGCCGAGGTAAAACACACCAAGCTACTGCCTGTAGAACAAGGAAATTACTATTACTTTACCTTAAACGGACTCACCGCTGTCAACATGACGGATCGGATCCGATCCGTGCTCCACGGCACCAAGAACGGTCAAGCATACTACTCTGCTACCGACAACTATAGCATCGCCGATTACGCCTATTCCCAGATGAACAAAGCCGGCAACGCCGAAGAACTAAAGACCCTCTGTGCCGATCTCCTGCGTTACGGTGCAAAGGCACAGATCTTTAAGAATTATGGAACAGATCGCCTTGCAGATGCCAAGATGACAGACGTACACAAGGCATTCCTGTCCCCTATAGACTCCGTCACCTTCGGAAATGTCAACGCCACTCTGGCAGAGCCGAAAAACGCCCCCATTCAGTGGCAGGGGAAGGCTCTGGACTTGGATTCCAAGGTTTGTCTCAAGTTCATCTTCTCATTGGGTAGCTATACAGGCGATCCGGCAAATCTGTCCCTCCGGGTACGTTATGCGGATACTAAAGGATCCGCGAAGACCGTAACCCTTACGAGCCCGGTGCTGTATAATGCCAACCTGCAGTATTATGCTTTCACCCTGGACACCCTCTTGGCCGCAGAGCTCCGATCTGTTGTTTCCGTGCAGATCTACGACGGTGAGATCCCTGTCTCCTATATGCTACAGTACAGTGCAGACACCTACGGCAACAATAAAACCGGCGCCCTTCTGGATCTATGCAAGGCTCTCTTTGCATATTCCGACAGTGCAAAGGCCTACTTTACAATGTAAGTCTTTCCTGTTTACGGGATTCAATGGGCACCGATTTTCCCGAAAGGAGATCCCAGTATGAAAAGAAAACTAATCGCATGGACCCTGCTGCTTGCCATTGTTGCCAATCTGGCAGGCTGTAGCTCCGGCAGTTCTCTGAGTAAAGCCGATCCTACACATGTCGGCGACCAAGAGAACGCCACCTTAGATCTGCTGTCAACGATGATCCGCCAATCCGTTGCCTCCAAGACGAGTGATGCCTTGCTCTCTGATTCCATGGCAGATTTTTCTGTAGCTTTTCTTCAGAACAGTCATGACGGTGGCTGCAATACCATTATCTCTCCGTATTCTGTGTATCTCGCCTTGGCTATGACCGCCAACGGTGCAAAAGGAGAAACCCTTTCCCAAATGGAAACCCTTTTGGGACTGTCTGTGCAGGACGTTAACCCCTACGCCCTGCACCTGCAAAATGCAGGTGGAGCAGAATTGGTACAAGCCAACGCCCTGTGGATCCACGAATCCCTGTCTACGGAAGAGGCCTTTTTGCAAACTCTAAAAAACTATTATACCGCCCAAGTTTATAAGGGAGCCTTTGATGACAGCACGTTGGAGGCCATGAATAGCTGGGTTCGCCTGCAAACCAAGGATAGAATCCCCCAAGCACTGGAACAGATGGATCCCAATGCCATGATGTATTTGCTCAACGCACTGACTTTTGATGGTTCCTGGAAGAAGCCCTATACCACACAGGATCTATCGGAGCAGATTTTCTATAGTTCTTCCGGAGAACAGACCGCAAAGATGATGACCTCTACAGAGAGCTTCTATTTAAACGACGGACATGCTACAGGTTTTCTAAAAGACTACGAAGGAGAGCAATACGCATTCTTTGCCCTCCTTCCCAACGAAGGTCTGTCCCTTGAGGAATATCTATCCTGCCTAACCGGCGACGTTCTCCTTCGCACCATTGACAATGCCGAAGCTACCACTGTCATTGCTACCATGCCGAAATTGCAGTTGGAAACAGCTTTGGACATGACAGACATTTTGCCCCGTATGGGCATGGTAGATGCCTTTACCATGGATGCAGATCTCAGTGGGATCAACGGTAGCCATGATCTGTATATCAGCCGTATCCTCCACAAAACCTACCTACAGGTAGACGAAGCCGGCACCCAAGCCGGTGCTCTCACTGTGGAAGAAGTAGTCACTAAGGGCGTTGCCATCAATCAGGAATATGTGTTCTTGAACCGGCCCTATATTATGGGGATCTATGACAAGATCAACCACTGTTTCCTCTTCCTGGGCACCGTAGAAAATCCCTGAAATGCTTAAAAATCGACCTCAAAGGAAAGGCCCTTTGAGGTCGATTTTCTGTTATTCTGCTTTTACTTCTACCAGGTGGGTCTCCTGGATCCTGTAGATGTGGGTGCACAGCTTCAAGACGCTGGGACGGTGGGTAGAGAGGATACAAGTTTTGTGTTTCATTGCCGCAATATTTGCCAGAACCTTTTCTTCTGTTTCCAGATCCAGAGCGGAGGTGACCTCATCCAGGAGCAGGATCGGCGCATCTGCCAATATGGCACGAGCAATGGCAATACGCTGATTCTGTCCCACAGACAGGGAACTGCCACGTTCCTTCAGTTGGCAATAGACGCCGCCCGGGAGCTTACGCACAAAGTCCTCTGCACAGGCCAGACGGAGTGCTTCGTAAAGGTCTTCGTCTGTGGCATCCGGCTTAACCAAACGGAGGGTATCGGCAATGGTGCCGGAGAATATAACATGATCCTGTGGAACATAGGAAAACAGTGCTCTGGTAGAGGGAGACAAAGGGATGGTCTTGCCGCCACTACGGACACAAGCCTCCCCACCACCGGGCCTGAGAAGACCCAGAAGGATGCGGAACAAGGTCGTTTTGCCACTTCCGGAAGGACCAACAATGGCGATAAGCTCATTGGGCTTAATTTCCAGTTCCAGTGAATCCAGAACCATATTCCGTTCCTGATAGGAAAAGTGAAGATTCTCCAGTTTCAGCTCAATGGGAGTTCCCTTTTGGATCAGTTCCTCTACATCCTTCCGATCCTCCAGATTCTCTCTGGGTAGATCTAAGATGGTCATAATTCGCCGAGCAGAGGTAGTACATTCGATTCCGGAAGGAATCAGCTTAATGAGAGCGGACAGTGCCGCCGCCAAATAGCCCGCTATCTGAATAAAGAGAACCATTGTGCCAAAGTCGATTTGATGAGCCCACAGACGGTACGCACCCCAACCCAGGCAGGAATAACTGATCACCGTACTGACAACAGACAGGAAGGAGGAATTCCACACCGACACTCGGGTAAATTCCATGGACTTATCAAAATACTTATCCTGTACCTTGTACAGGCGGGATACGAAAATCTCTACCAAATTAAAGGCCTTAATACTCTGAGCAGTTT
Source organism: Faecousia sp. (assembly GCA_045660585.1). Classification (GTDB taxonomy): domain Bacteria; phylum Bacillota; class Clostridia; order Oscillospirales; family Oscillospiraceae; genus JAZOXB01. The sequence continues at coordinate 7,753 of JAZREB010000155.1, forward strand.
GCAGAGTCTCTTCGTGGAAGGCCATCATCTCAGCGCTGACATCACGCATATCTGCACTGAGCTTTCGCATTTTCCCCAGGAAGGGTCGTGCCGCCAAAACGGAAATCGGTGCCATCAGCAGAGATATGACCGCCATTGTGGGATCATAGAGGATAATAACGATCAGATATCCTAAGAATCTGGCAGATTGGATCACCAATGTGGGAACCCATCCCAAAACACTGTTTGCAACCGTAGTAACATCTGTGTTGATACGGCTTAACAGGTCACCGGAATGATATCGGTGCAGGGATTCCCAGTCGGTGTTGAGGAACAGCTCAAACACTTCCCCTCGGAGTTCATTGGATACTCGGAGGTTGGTTTTGGCGCAATATCGGGAGGACAGAGCGCTGATCAGAATGTTCAGGAGTGCAAGGGCAACGACTACAACTCCATAAAAGAGGATCCGTCTGCCGCCGTACCCATCCAAAGTACCGATTTTAACGATGGAGTTAAACAATTCCTTGGATGCCAGCGCCGCTAACATACTCATCCCGGTGCCAAATAGACCCAGTAAGATATAGGAAAAAATCGCCCGTCTGTAAGAGCGCATATGACCGTAGATCCACAGGGTTTCCCGAATGACCTCCCGGAGGGTGCCCTCTTGTATGTATTTTTTTAGTTTTTGAAACATGGGTACACCCTCTTCCTGTAAGGAATTTGAGATTCTGCTCTCAAGAAACGAGATCGGTTACTTCCGATCGTTGCGACGGGAAAGATCTTTCTTCAGCTCTTCGTTCAGGCGCTTTGCTTCCAGCTCCTGACTCTTGGTGGTCTGTTCTTCCTTAGACTGCTCTGCAACAGTGGTTGCAATGGGAGAATCATCCTTCTCCTCTTTACGGGAATAGCCGTAGCCATAGCCGTAACCATAGCCGTAGCGACGGTAGCTGTCGGAATACTTGTAGCCATAGCTGTAGCCATAGGAGCCGGAATACTTGGAACCATAGCCGTAACGAGTAGTGCCTGCCTGGGTGTGGTTCAGAACACAACCCAGAATGGGGATCTCAACGGCGTTGAGAGACTGGAGTGCATTAAAAATCTGTGTAGTACTTGCCAAGTCCTGACGGACAACATACAATGCTACATCTGCGTACTTGGCAATGGTTGCGGCATCGGACAAAATACCTGCAGGAGGCGTGTCGATAATAATGTAGTCCACATGCTCCCGAAGGGAGTCAAACAGCTTCTTCAGTCTGGGAGTATCCAGAAGGGGCTGAGGCTGATCCGTGGTCTTATCGCCGGACATCAGATAGAGGTTGGAATGGGGCACGTTGAGAAGGCTGACACTGCCGGCTTTGTCTTCTAAGAACTCAACCAGACCCTCAGAGGGCTGATCAATTCCCAATGCGGCCTTCAGAGACTGCTTGCGTAGGTCGCCGTCAATGAGAACCACACGGCTTCCCTCGGCGGCAAAGCTCAAAGCCAGGTTTGTTGCAATGGTAGTCTTGCCTTCATCGGGAATAGTGCTGGAGATCAGGAGAATATGCGCATGGCGGTGCTCCATTGCCTTCTGCACCTTAACGCGGAGATTTCGGATAGATTCGCTGAAAATCGATCCTACGCGGCTATTGGTGATGGTAATGGACATGTTGTTGGAGTGGGAACGCTTCTTCAGCTTAATGCCGGGGACATAAGCCAGGCACTTTAAGTTGATCAGTTTGCGCAGATCGTCTGCGGAGTGTACCGTCTTACGGGAAAGGGCTACAAGGAAAATCAGTACCAAACCGAGCAAAATAACCGGCAAGGTAGAACGGATACCCACCTGTACAGCATTATTGCTGTTCATGGGAGTCGTGTTGGGGCCCAGAGGCATATTGATAACATCGATTCGGGTATCACCCAGAATGGTGCTGGCAGCCTGGGGATAGATCTTAATGGTAGCCTTCAGCAGATCATAGGCATGCTGTGCGTTGCTACTGGTAACAGTCAGCGTAAAGAGGGCAGATTCTGCTGTAGAGGTAGCGTTAATGGTGCCGGGGATATAGGACATATTCAGTTCCTGCTTCAGAAGGCGCTGGGTGTTTTCACTGCGGATAACATAGGGGAAGGTTGCAGAAAGGGTCTGTGCCGCAGTAGTATTGATAAAGGAGGAATAACTAAGGATGTCCGTAGTAGCGTAGTAGCTGGCCTGTACGGAGAAAACCGCCTCAGAACTGTAATAAGGACTATAACTCCGATCCGCTCTGCGATAGGCAAAAAAGCCAAAGGCCACCGCCGCAGCCAAAACGATCCAAATCAGTCGTTTGCAAGCCGTGAAAAAATTATGTATCACGACTCTGGGGTTAAATTCCGAGAATAATTGTTGTCTGGGATCATCCATTTCGCTTTCCCTCCTTTCCTGCACGTTGAGACTTGTCCGAAACAGCCTGCTTGCCACTGTTCTTTCCGTAGCCGTAGCCATAACCGTAGCCATAACCATACTCGTAGCCACCGGTCTTAAAGCTAAAGGCCTTGAAAGAACGGACATTGTTAAATACGAATCCTAAGAATTCACTGTTGGTGTCCATGAGATTATCGATAGCATCGTTAATGATCATAGACGGTGCCATATCCTGACGGATGACCAGGATGGAAGCATCGGCAACATCTGCCAGAACCTCGGCATCGGCGAAGAAACCGATAGGAGGCGTGTCGATGATGATATATGAGAATTCCTCACGGAGCGCACGGATCAGGGGGGTGAGGCTGTCTCTGGAAATTGCCTCTGCCTGCTTGCGGCGGACAGAAGAGGTATACAGGGTATAGAGCTTGGTAAATTGGTTGTAGTTAATGGCTTCCTTCAGACTATCCTTGGTAAATCCATGGGTTACAAGGGATCCGAAATCCTTACCCTTTTCCACCGTGGACTCAAAGATCAGGTGCTGTGCAGGCTTACGAGTATCTGCGTCCAGGAGAAGAACCTTGCGGTGCTTTTGTGCAAGGGACAGCGCAAGGTTTGCGGCAACGGTGGACTTACCCTCGTTTTCGCTGCAACTGGCAACTACAAAGACGCTCTGCTGCTTGGTTTCCTTGGCACGCTCCATCTGTACACGAATCTGGTGGATCGTCTCTGTATAATAGAAACTACAGGTAGTATCGCTGATCAAAATAGACTTTTTGACTTTCTTTAGTCGATCCTTGAAACTCAGACGGGTGTTTTCATGATAAACCGTTGCAAGGAGCTTGCCATCGATCTGGTGCTTTGCACCGGCAATGGTCTGGACGGTATCATTACGAATCGCCAAGAACAGGAGCAATGCGATCATAGCCACCGCACCTACAGGGCCGGCGATTTTCAGCATATTATTACGGGAAGCCAGGTTTGCAGGCTCCGTGGGAATGGTGGGTCCGTTGATGCTGTCAATGACCGCCTGGGCAAATACGGTGGTGGAATACTCTGTATGGCAGTCGATAATCGCAAGAGCGCTCTTATACGCAAGCTCCGGGGTATCTGCCGTAATGGACATGATCAGAATGTTGGTGTTCTCGGGAACCTGAATGGAGACCGTTGCAGGGAAATAGGACAATCCCATGCTACGCGCCGCGGCGTTACGCACCAGGTCACTTTCCAGCAGGCCACCGAACTGACCTGCGACAGTATCCGTTGCGGCAATATTTACAACCGCAGTACTTGCAGAGCTACGGGAGGTTACGGCAAAGGTAACCGTGCTGGTATAAACGGGCTTGTCCGAAACAGTCTGCAGGAGGTACACACCCATAATGCAGGTCAGGGCAAAGAGGACGACCATCCAAAAATGTCGCAGAACGAATTTAACCAGACATAAGGGATCATAGTCCGAAATCTCGAATTTCTTATCGTCTTTCATTTCCCCACCTCCTTAACGTACAACTACAGTCAGAATCACGCTGTAGCTCAGATTTTCCTGATTGATATAGGTAAATTTCACATCATAACTGCCAACACGACCACTGTCTACTGTGCCGGTGATCACAACGTCCTTTACTCTGGCATCCTTGCCGTTTTCCGTCTCCTGTACACTCTCAATCAGCTCACGGAACTGTTCTACATCCGCGTCGCTACCCAGATCCATGTAGGTCAGATATTTAGACAGAGTAATTCTGGGATGGCGGGAGGTGTAGTTTCGGATCTGTACCGTCATAGTCAGCGCAGATGTGTCACCTGTAGAGTTGGTGACCTGAAGGGTCAAGGGATACTCACCCTCTACAGAATTAGAAATATTGCCCGCAGAAATACGGATTCTGGAAGTAATATCTCCATCGATCATATCATGTGCAGAAATACGGTCATTCAGAGAAACCACACTGTTAACATTGAAGATCATGGGCTGTGTCAGAGAGTACTCGGGCTGACAATAGTCCGTATAGTATACATTCCGAGTAAAGGTGCAGAAATTGGATGCGGAATCAAATACGGCATAGTGAGCAACTGCACTGTTAGAGCCCGTCAGACGGGATACACGGCGGACAATGATTCGATCGGTTATATCTCCGTCCACATCATCGGTAGCAACCAGGCCACGGCAGAGATCTTCGTCCGTAGCTTTTACACTGATCTCTAACTTGGCACCGTCGCAAATGATCTCAGGCGCTACATGGTCTATCATGATCTTGTCGTAGCAGAACATGACCGAGAAAGCCAATGCTATGATCAGGAACAGAACAACAACAAGGGTTTTTATGCTTTTCATGGGTTTTCCTCATTTCCTTAAGTATTGTTTCCGGGATAATCCCTCTGTATGGGAAATCAGTAGTCGTAAGATCTGATCTGCTGGTCGGTTACGATCCTATAGGGATTCTCTTCCAGAAGATCGGAGATATAAGAAGGCGAACAGAAGTCCTTCAGAAGAGGGAGAAGGGATTGGAAACCGGGGGCGCGGCTACGGATATCATGAGCATCACTGGCGATCACATGGGCAGTTTGATTAGAGAGGAGATACTGTGCCGTTTCACAAGCAGTCTGTCCCAGTCTACCCAACAGACTGCCCTTGTTAAGCTGGATCACATAGCCCTTATCGTACCACTGTACCGCCAATCCGGGAGAATTCTGCACCGCTGTGTACCGTTCCGGATGAGCTATCACGGGGACATAGCCATAGCTCTTCACCATAGACAGGAGGGCATTGAGTTCCTCAGGCGAAGTCTGGAAGTTAAATTCCACCAAGAGATATCTGGAATGGTTCAAGGTGACTACCTGCTCTTCTTCCAGAATCTGACGCAAGTTGGAGCTGTGGGCAAACACCTCGGAGCCGGGCAATACCCGCAGGGGAATATCATGCTGTGCCAGCAAGGCACGGAACATAGAAAAAACATTGGTGTAGGTTCTGCCCCGATAATTGGGACGGGCTCCCTGCAAATTGCAATGAGGGGTAGCTACAATCGTATCAACACCATTACGGAGGGAGAGCTCTGCCATTTTACAAGCTGTCCGTGCAGAGTCGGCGCCATCATCTATCCAAGGAATGATGTGACAGTGTAAATCGATCATAAGTGTCCTCCTTTCAAGAACTGCGATAAAACAATATATACCTTATTATATACTATCACATACTGAATGGAATTTCAAGCAGGAATCCCCATCAGTTACGGAAAATATCCCTTGTCGCCACGGAAAAAATGTGGTATAATAACCAAAAGAAAGAAATTGTTCCCTTTTCCCCTCCCCTTTTCAGTGAATCCAAACGGGAAATCGGGAAAACTTACAGGAGGATCGTTATGGAAGTTAAAATGGAATTTGTTCTGCGGGATATTGCCGGTGATCTCCTATTGGTCCCTGCAGGAAAGGCCGCCTTGGATCTCAACGGTATGCTGACCCTGAACGAGGTGGGCGGTGACATCTGGAAGCTCCTGCCGGAAGTAAAGGACGAAGAAGAGCTCGTTGCCCGTTTACTTGACATTTACGAAGTGGAAGAAGAAGAACTCCGTGCAGACGTAACAGAGTTCCTAAACTCCCTCCGCAAGCTCGGGATTCTGTAATATCCCCCATATTTCTGGAATTTTCTGCATATTTCTCAAAAATTTTTCTGCAAAATTGCGAATTTGATGTAAATTGACAGTTGCCAACTGTTGCAAAATCGTATATAATATATGGGAAATGATATGCGTTCAACGCATAGAAATTTAATCCTGTGCATAAATGCACAGAAATTTATCCAATAACCGGAGGAAAACAATATGTCTATCAAAGTTGGTATCAATGGCTTTGGCCGTATCGGCCGTATGGTGTTCCGCGCCAGCGTGAACTTCCCCGAGATCGAGATCGTCGGCATCAACGACCTGTGCAAGGCTAAGTACCTGGCTTACATGCTCAAGTACGACACCATGCATGGTCAGTTCGCAGGCACCATCGAGTCCACCGAGAACTCCATCATCGTAAACGGCAAGGAAATCCCCATCTACGCACAGCGTAACCCCGCTGACATTCCCTGGGGCGAGATCGGCGCAGAGTACGTCGTCGAGTCCACCGGTCTGTTCCTGACTCAGGAGAAGGCACAGGCTCACATCGATGCAGGCGCTAAGAAGGTCGTTATGTCCGCTCCTTCCAAGGACGCTACCCCCATGTTCGTTGTTGGCGTTAACACCGACAAGTACACCAAGGAAATGAACTTCGTTTCCAACGCATCCTGCACCACCAACTGCCTGGCTCCCATTGCTAAGGTTCTGAACGACAAGTTCGGCATCACCGACGGCCTCATGACCACCGTTCACTCCCAGACCGCTACCCAGAAGACCGTTGACGGTCCCTCTGCTAAGGACTGGAGAGGCGGCCGCGCTGCTTCCGGCAACATCATCCCCTCTTCCACCGGCGCTGCAAAGGCTGTTGGCAAGGTTATCCCCGAGCTCAACGGCAAGCTGACCGGCATGTCCATGCGTGTTCCCACCCTGGACGTTTCCGTAGTTGACCTGACTGTCAACCTGGCAAAGCCCGCTTCTTACGACGAGATCTGCGCCGCTATGAAGGAAGCTTCCGAAGGCGAACTGAAGGGCATCCTGGGCTACACCGAAGAGGCTGTTGTCTCCTCCGACTTCCTGGGCGACACCCGTACCTCCATCTTCGACGCAAAGGCCGGCATCGCTCTGACCGACACCTTCGTCAAGGTCGTTTCCTGGTACGACAACGAAATCGGCTACTCCAACAAGGTCCTTGAGCTCATCAAGGTCATGTACGCTGTTGCCCACGCCGAGTAATGGAAAAATGTCACTGCCCGGCGCAACCGCGGCTGGCATTTTCTTTTTTCGGACGCAGCACCGCAAGGTGTGTGGCTCCTTGAGTTCTTTCGGATTTAACTGCACATTCTTATAACACCTACAAAGAGGGGGAATTTTGTGAAAAAGGGACTTGGAATTTTGGAGAGAAAATGTT
>JAZREB010000156.1:0-2054 GCA_045660585.1 Faecousia sp.
AGGCTCCTTGCAGTGTAGTAGTCATTGTTGACGCTGTGAGCCGTAAGTATTTCACCAGTGAGACTTCCTGGCTGTGGGATATCGACTTTGATTGGCTGGGTGCGGAGCATATTCACAATGTCTATCTGTGCGGTAAGTACTGCAACGATTTGGCACTGCGTCTCAGCTTCTCCAAGGTTCCGGAAGGAAAGCTGCGGATCTTTGAAGATATCGATGCCGCTTGCAACGAGATCAAGACCAAGGGCTCGGAACATCTGTATGCGGTCACTTGTTTCTCCGACCGCATGAAATTCCTGTCTAATGTAACGGTAAAGTGAGGTGTAGGCTGTGAAAATTTTACATTTATACCCTGATATGATGAATCTCTACGGTGAGTATGCCAATGTGCTGATTTTAGAGCGTTGCCTCACCGATCTGGGTCACAAGGTGGAGATCCACAGCCTGACCATGGGGGAGAATAAGGATATTTCCGGCTATGACATGTATTTTATGGGCGCCGGTACGGAACGGAAACAGAAATTGGCTCTGGAAGCTCTCCGTCCTTATGCCTCTACCCTCAAGAAGGAACAGGAGGGGGGGAAGGTATTCCTTTTCACCGGTAATTCCTTTGAGCTCCTGGGAAAATCCCTGTGCGATGCAGAGGGAAAGACCTATGAATGTGTGGGTCTGTTCTCCTATGAGACCGTAGAGGGCAGTCGCCGTATTGTGGGAGACGCACTGGGAAATACCCCCTTATTTTCCGATGTGGTGGTCGGCTTTATGAACAAGTGCAGTAAGACCACCGGGGTCAAGATCCCCCTGTTCAGTCTGAAAATGGGCTTCGGCAACGAGGCTCAGTGCAGTGGAGAGGGCGTGTATGACAAGAACTTCTTTGGCACCCATCTGACGGGTCCCATTCTCATGAAGAACCCTGCCATGCTCCGTGAGATCTTAAGCCGTCTCACAGGAAAGACCGTAGAGTCTGTGAATGTACCCTATTTACAGCAGGCGTACGATACCACATCCAAGGCTCTGCAGAACCGTATGGAAGAAGCGAAATAATCCCCAAAAGGAGAGCCGAGTCCGGCTCTCCTTTTTCTATGCTCAAATCACAGTTTATCGCTCTGTTTGCAAATTCGCACAGGCTTTTGTGGGGCTGCTCCATTTTTAATAAGACAGCCCCGTATTTTGCGATGTTGCGGATGTAAACGGGAACAAATAGAAGATGGAATTATTTCCTTTTTTGTGCGGAATCATAGTTGCTTTTTGTAGAAATATATGTATAATTTTATAATAGATAATTATACGGAAATGGGGGAGTTTTCTCTCTCTTTTCCAAATAAGGAGGAATTATATGAACCTAAGCAGCGGAATCAGAAGGGGCATGTCTGTGGTGCTCCTTCTGGCAATGGTGTTGGGGATGCTCCCTTGGGCGGCGTTCCCTGTAAGGGCAGAAGAAGGGATCACCGAAGCTGCGGAGCAGACACCCGCAGAGGCACAGCAGTTGATGGATTCCATAAAGGGTCTTGCCTCTGTAGCATCTATTGCGGAATGGTACAATCACTCTGGCCATACAACGAGCGGTACTGCCATGAGTAATAGCGTAAACGGCACTTTCTTTATTGTGAATGTTCTGAGCAAGAATGGAAAGCAATACGGATTTGCACTGGATCCAACGATGCCATCGGACTATGGCTGTTTTGCAGCTGTTCCTGTCACTTTTAGCGGAGCAAACTCTTCCGGCTTGCCCCAGTCCGGCACCATGCTCCACGGAGTAACGGAGGGTATGGCCATTACCATCAGCTCCAATACCAATAATAAGTGGCATACTCTGCAGCTCCATGGCCCCTATGATAAGGGGAATAGGAACTATTACATTCACGGCAGAGTCTATGCCGGCAGTAACAACAGTAACATCATTTGTGCTTACCCCCAAATTGCTGACGGAACCTCCACTGCCGAAAGCGGAGACGGCGGATACAAGATCGCACTGGATGACCGTCCGATCGGTGGCACCCAGCGTGTTTCCTTTACCTATCAGGGTCCCAGAATTTCCGGTCAGACAGAAAATTTTT
>JAZREB010000157.1:0-8727 GCA_045660585.1 Faecousia sp.
GCAGTTTTCACGGAGATATTTTCTGTCAGAGCAAGGAAGAGTCCGATGGGAATACCCGTCGGTATTTCCGAGGACGATGACGATGCTATGGCTGAAAAGATCCTGTGAAAACCTATCGGGGTTCGACTCCCCTCAGCTTACGGGTATGGTAGTTTCTCTGGACGGCACGACATTATCTGTTATTGAGACCGATGGAACTATGCCAAGCCGGGGAGAAGGGGACAGAACCCGTCCCACCGGAGAAGATGGTTCCATGGACTTTGGTGCTATGTTCGGAGAAGGATTTGACCCAGGCTCTATGGAGGGCTTCAATCCCGGTAGCATGGGTGGCTTTATGCCCGGCGGCATGGGTGAATTCGATCCCAACAATATGGAAGGCTTTGATCCCGAAAACTTTGACGGCTCCTTCCCGGAAGGTGGGGAGAGGCCCCAGTGGGGTGGCGATGGCGAATTGCCCGAGGACTTCACCATGCCCGAAGGATTTACCCCCGGCGAGGGTGGCTTCATGCCCGGTGGCAATGGCACCTTTGATCCGGAGTCTATGGGAATCGACGGCGAAACCAAGACCGTAGACATTACCAATGCCCATATTTCCGTAGAGAATAACGGCACCAAGGAGTCCGGCACCACCGATAATCTGGCTCCCGGCGCAATGGTCACCATTACCCTAAACGGTAAGGGAGAGGCTACCTACATCCTCGTTTCTTCTATGGGCGGACGCTTCGGCGGTCGGGGTCAATCTCAGGGCTAAGAGAATATTGATACTTGCAATTCCCTCCTCGTTGATGTTATAATACACGTAACATAGATGTTTTATGTTATAAGGTAGCATTGAGAGGAGGGAATTGCTTTTTATGCATCCGAGTATCTTATCTCTCATATATGGCATAGTGGCACTGGTGTCTGTGTTTCTTTTTATAGGGTACTTTTTCCTTGCTAAGGGGAAAAATCGCCATTTTTCGGCACTGTTTTTCTGTGTTGCCGCGTCCAATGGAGGATATTTTCTGCTGTCGGTTTGTACATCCCTGGCTGTGGCAAAGATTGCCAATGGGCTTTCCTATTTCGGTGGTGCGTTTTCACTGCTCGTAATGCTTTGGATCCTATTTGAGGTTTGCCAAGTGGAACGGAAAACATGGCCTCTTCGGATCCTCACCGTTATTAGTATATTTGTGTTCGCCGTTGCGGCAAGTGGGGATTGGTTGGGGTTATACTACCGTTCTGTTTCCTTGGAGATCGTAGAAGGAACCACCCATTTGATCAAGGAATATGGCCCTCTTCACGGAGTCTATGCAGTTTATTTGGGGAGCTATGTGACGATCATGCTGGTATGTATTGTCTATGGAGCCAAAACAAAGAAGTTGGCTTCCCCTCGATATACTGTTTTCTTGTTTGTTACGGTATTGCTAAATGTAGGGGTGTGGCTGGTTGAACAGATGATTCGGGAGGAATTTGAGTTCCTTTCCGTATCCTATATTATAACGGCAATTTTACTCCTTTTGATTTATAACATGCTATGTGACTATGGCATTATCCAACCGGAGAGAGGCATTATCAGTGTACGGATGTTGACTCAGCTAAATACAAGGCAGATCAATCCCGGGGCTCTGCCACCGGCTATGGAGGCGATGTTTTGCGCCTTTGCAGAAAAAGCTAAGACTCTCTCATCTGCGGAGCGTCGGATCGTCAAATACTATATGGATGGCTATGATATCGGGGATATTCCGGATCAGGCATATATCAGTATCCATACGGTCAAGAAGCACAATCGCAGTATTTATCAAAAGCTGGGCATTGCTTCCAGAGACGAATTGATGCTGTATATCGAATTGTTCCGCTGTTGTGGACGGTTAGAGGAAATTGCTTGCGAAGAGACGGAAACTACAGGAGATTAGACACAATGCACAAGTGACAGCGTTGTCCCTTGTGCATTGTCCATATTATCCCAAGGATACTTTTCGCCAAAAGTATCCTTGGGATAATTGTATTTGGCAGAAAATGGGGATACAATCAAGGTATCAACCGAAAGGGCTGATGGAACAAGGGATACCCCAACACACAAATCACAAGGAGGAAAAGAAAATGAAGAGAGCATTATCTATGATTCTATGCCTTGGACTGCTAATGACCATCTTTGCTGTTACGGTATACGCAGAGGGAAGCAACCCTTTTGCAGATGTGAAGAACTCGGACTATTTCTATGAACCGGTTCTGTGGGCGGTCAATAACGGCATTACCACCGGCACTTCCAAGACCGCTTTCAGCCCCGATGCAGCCTGCACCAGAGGACAGGTGGTGACCTTCCTGTGGCGAGCCGCAGGTAAGCCTGAACCTACCCAAACCAATAACCCTTTTACAGATGTTCTTGACACTCAATATTATTACAAAGCCGTCCTGTGGGCAGTGGAAGAGGGCATTACTACCGGTATCTCCAAGACGACCTTCGGCCCCGATACAAACTGCACCAGAGCGCAGGTCGTCACCTTCCTGTGGCGAGCCGCAGGGAAACCTGCACCTGAGAAAAACGATAATCCTTTTACCGATGTATCTCAGGGTCAGTACTACTATGATGCTGTTCTGTGGGCGGTGGAAGAGGCTATTACCACCGGCACCTCCAAGACGGCCTTTAGTCCCAATCAGCCTTGTACCCGCGGTCAGATCGTGACCTTTATTTACCGCTATATGACCTCCGATGAGCCACTGGAAATCGTATTCCAGCCGGACGATTATCAGATGAGCAGCTCTATGGAAGATGCAGAGTTCTTTGTCACCATTAAGGGTGGTTCCGCTCCCTATACCTATCAGTGGGTCGTGCTGTATGACAATAAGGAGGTCAGACCGGATCCTGTGGTTTCTACCGGTAGAATCCATATGTTCTCTTACAGCTTCAGCGACTATGATTTCGATGAAAACCGTGGCATCGGTGCTTACTGCATCATTACAGACTCTAAGGGCGTAAAGGTAGAAACCGACTTTGCAGAGGTTTTGCAGTATGTTTATAAGCCCATGACCATCACCGCACAGCCTGCTGATTATCAAATGGGAAGCTCTCAGGAGGAAGCAGAATTTACCGTTTCTGTAGAAGGTGGAAGAGCACCCTATGTTTATAACTGGTTTGTAGTGTATGACAATGAGGAAATAGCTGTAGATCCTGTAGAAAGCGATGAGCCTTCCAACACGCTTCTATGGGAAGTAAGTGACTATGACTTTGACAGCTACAACGGAATCGGTGTCTACTGCAAGATCTTGGATGCAAGGGGGAACAGTGTAGAGAGTGAATTTGCAGTGGTAGAGCAGTATGTTTACAAACCCCTCAGTATTAAATCTCAACCCAAGGACTATCAGATGATCGTCTCTCAAGAAGAGGCAACCTTTACTATCGAGTTGGAAGGTGGAAGAGGACCCTACACCTATCGTTGGTTCGTGATGTATGGGGATAATCCCACATGGACAGATACTGTTGAAAGTAGCGAGCTTTCCAACACCTTTACATGGGAATTTACCGACTATGATTTTGATGACTACAGCCTGATCCGAGTGGGCTGTATCGTAGGGGATGCCGTCGGTAACGGATTGCAGAGTGACTTTGCAATTGTTTATCCCAAAAACTGAGCCTATAATTTGAATTGAACATTCCGTATTTTTTGGGGCTATCCTGCTATGGCGGGATAGCTCCTCTTGTTTGTTTATATTGGGGGAAGAAATGTCATAAAATGGTCGACTATGGGACGGATGTTACTTGATTTATTTATCAAAATGAAGTAAAATGGGATATATAACCATCCGAAAGGGGTCTTATCCATGATGAAACGCATGATTAGTATTATGTTAGTCCTCGCTTGTATCCTGGGCGTATTTTCTATGCAGGGTATTTCTGCTACGGAGGCACAGGATAGCACGGGAATCGTGGATATTCTACTTTATGAGCGGTATCCCGATGCTACGGAATTTCAAATTTCCACCCCGCAGGGATTGCAGGAATTCTCCCGCTTAGGGCAGAGTGAGACCTTTGCAGGGAAAACGCTGTACATGATCTGCGACATTGATATGAACGGCTTTTCCTATGTGCCCCCTGTGGAATTTGCAGGTACTTTCGACGGCAGATTCCATGCTGTCAAACGGCTGACAGTGACCACTACCGATTTAAACTGTGGCTTTATCGGCAAGGTAACGGCTACCGGTGTGGTCAGGAACTTGGGCATGGAGGCAGGTATTTTTACCTCTACTTGCAGTAAGGATCGCTGCCGTGCAGGCTCCATTGCCCGTATTGTGGAAAAGGGTCTGGTAGAGAACTGCTGGAGCTCTTCTTCTGTTACCATTTCAGGCGATTACGAATCCCTCTCTGTAGGTGGGATCGTAGGCGGCTTGCAACAGGGTGCTATTGCTAAAAACTGCTATTTTGCAGGCATTGCTACGGGGATCAAAGTTGCCGCAGGCATTTCCGGCTGGTGTCAGGGTAGCAGTGACAGCTATGTAGGCCAGATTTACAACTGCTTTAATATCGGGCAGCTTGTGGCAGAAACCAAGTATGCCATCGGTCGTTACAGCAATAATATTACCGCCACCAATAAGACCAGAGCCATGTACAACAACTACTATTTTGACGGCTCTTATACGGAATACGATTGGTCCGAAGGGGAGATCAAGGCTTCTAAGCATGGCTTGGCCAGTGGCTACATTGCTCGTGTTTTGGATGTGAGATCTCCTCTGGGTGGGGAGCCTGTGTGGTCGCAGGGTGCACTGTTCCCGGAACTGCGAAAGACCGCCGGTGTGTATTATCTGGCTGTAACCTATGTTGCCAAGGGCAAGAGCACTACCGCCTCCATGTATCTGAATGCAGGGGATGTTTATACTGTTGGCGTGCCCGAAAATATTGCTGTGAGCCTCAGTGCCAATGCAGGTACGGTCAGCGGTCGTAACTTCGTCATGCCTGCTCAGAATGCAAGTCTGACGGTCACGGTACATGCCGCCAATATTGTTGACTACAGCACCTTCCCCAATGAGGAACTCTATGTTGTGACCGATGCCGCAGGCTTTACGGCACTGGGTACGGCGGTGAACAGCGGTGTGACCTTTGCAGGTAAGGACTTCTATATGCTTGGTGACATCAATATGGAGTATGAGCTCCATACCCCCATTGGACAATTTGTTGCCAACGATGATTGGTCCAAGTCCTTCTCCGGTAGCTTCTATGGCAACAACTTCAGAGTGTTTAACCTGAAAGTCAACGATACCTCCCTCAACGGCGGTGGCTTGTTCGGTAGCTGTTATCAGGCTTATTTTAACGGCTTGCAAATTTACAACGGGTCCGTTACCGTTGGCAACCGTGCAGGCGGTATTACGGGCTATGCAGATGGTTGTACCTTTGAGTACTGCACCAACGGCGCAAGTATCAAATCCACCACCGGAAGTGATGGTATCGGCGGTATTGCCGGCGTGGCAAGAATGAGCTCTGTCTTTCATTACTGTGGCAACTACGGCACCATCACCGCAACACAACGAGGTGCCGCCGGTATTGCCGGTTGGGGACAGGCCAATATCCAAATGACAGGCTGTTTCAATACGGGTATCATTACCGCTACAACTGAGGTGGCTGCTCTGCGTCGTGTGAAAGAGGGCTATACCCCTGCCTTTAAGGATTGCTACTATCTGAAAACCGCTTGCGATGTTTCTGTAGCGGGCTCTGCAACCAATTTACAGCGGTTCCAGTCCGGTATTGTGGGATCCTATATTAACACATCTTCTCGTAAGACCACAAGCACAGGGGTATTTACCAATACTCCTGTGGCTCCTGCGATCTGTACGCAGAACCAACAGCCTGCGATTTGCACTCGTCTGTATTCCTATTCTGATGGGATCCAACTGGACTATCAGACCATCTGTGCTAACTTAGGGGACGATCTGCCCTCTACCAATGCAGAATACTACTACGGTACGGAGGGCTATCCCGCCCCCGATGCCATTACCTCCTATGCCTATCCCACGGCTGTGACTTTTGCTATCAGCTATGAGACAAACGGTGGCACATGGACAGGAGCCGGTGCTTCTATCTATACCAAGGCTCCCGGCGCAGGACTCCCCGACGAGACCATGATCTCCAAGGAAGGCTATGCCTTTGCCGGCTGGTATGAGAACAAGAACCTTTCCGGCCAACCTATGGCAGTGGTTAACCCCGACTCCGTAGGGGATAAGACCTTCTATGCAAAATGGTCAACCATTATGGAAATCGGCTCTGTAGAAGAATATCTGGCCTTTGCAGAGGCTGTAAACAGTGGCAACAGCTACGCTGACCAATATATCCGCATTACTGCCGATCTGGACTTCGGGGGAAAGAACATTCCTTCTATGGGAACGAAAACTGCTCCCTTTAGCGGTGTTTTGGACGGACAGGGGCATACCTTTAGCAATTTTGTCATTGCCGGCGATAACGCACAGGGGCTTGTGGGCTATCTCAAAGAAGGTACTGTAAAATTCCTCCGTGTGGAAAATGCTACGGTCTCCGGCAATACCAACACCGGCAGCGTGGTGGGCATCAATGATACCGGTCTGGTTATGGGCTGCATGAGCAGTGCGGATGTGGTATCTACATGGACTACCTATGATTACACCCTCATGTGCCAGAATGTCCGTTACTCCCGTGCCAATGACCCCTCTCCCAACAGTGTGGAAGAGCGAATCCCCCGTATGAAGACCTTCCTTAAGAACTATTCTCCCGATATTATCGGTTTCCAGGAGTATGACTCTGTGTGGAAGACTGCCATTGACAGTGTCCTCACAGGATACGAAAAGCAACTTGTTTACGGCAATACCTCCATTTCTGAGGCAGGTACGCCCATTTATTGGAAGAGCAGTAAGTTCTCTGCTCTGGAAAAGGGTACCTTCTGGCTCAGTGAGACCCCGGATAAGATATCCTACGGTTGGGGTGCGATCCATTACCGTACCTGCACCTATGCAGTCCTGAAGGTTAAGAGTAACAATATGCTCATCATTGCCGCCAATGCTCATTTGGATCATGAGGTAGAACTGGCTCGTGACAAGGGCATGGAGCTGATCATGAATCGTATGAACGCCCTAATGGAAAAATATGAGGCCAAGGGCTATAACGAGATTTATTTCCACATCATCGGCGACTTTAATGCACAGCCTTCCTCAAAGATGGCACAGGAACTGAGCAAGAAATTGACGGAAGCCCGCTATGCCGCAGTGGAGCTGGGCACTCCCGTGGATCAGAATACCTACAGCTCCTATAAAGAAACCCCGACCAGCCGCGGAGATTTCATGTTTATTACCAATAATGTGGATGTGCCCTACTACAAGGTCGCCTTGGATAAGGTGAACGGCTATCCCATCTCCGATCACTATGGCCTCTACGGCGAGCTCCGGATCGGTGGCAATTCTCACGGTGGTATCGCAGGAGAAAACCACGGTGTGATCCTGAGCTGTGCCTATACAGGATCCATTACCACCGGGGCAGGCAGTTCCGGTATCGCGGCGGAAAACTATGGTCGCGTCCTTAATTCCTACAGCCAATATACAAGTACTGCAGTGGGCGTTTTTGCCAATGCCATTACAACCAAATATGCCAATGGCAGAACAGACTTTAGCTATTATGCATCCGGTAGCGGGCTGGCAGGCTCCGGCTCCACAGTAGCAGACCTGAAAGCAGAAACGGTACCCGAAAAGCTCAATCGTATGGTGGAACTGTGGGTGCGCAGAGACGGCGTCAACGGTAACTTGCCCTATATCTGCCCCAAGCATGAAATGATCGCCTGCGACAATGGGGACGGCACTCACACCATTGCCTGTGAGTACTGCCGTGATTCTTACACAGAAAATCATGTGTTTACAGATGGACTCTGTATCTGTGGAGTGGCAGAAGTAAAGGAGCCCATTTTGGATAATACCATTAAGATCAATCACACCCTGAATCTGGCAAGTGATATTTCTGTCAATCTGGTAGTTTCCAAGTCACTGCTGAGCGGTTTCGATATGGATACGGTTTATATGACTGTAGAGGTGGACACCTATAAGGATAGCGAAAAGACCGGGGTTAAGACTCTGACGATCCAGCCTGTAGAGCAGGGGAATTACTACTACTTCACCTTAACGGGTATGACTGCGGTTAACATGAATGACCGCATCCGTTCCGTCCTCCATGGCACAAAGGATGGTCAGGAGTACTATTCTCCCGTAGACGATTACAGCATTGCAGATTACGCCTATTCCCAGATGAACAAGGTCGGTAATGCAGAGAGTCTCAAGATCCTCTGCGCTGACCTCCTCCGCTACGGTGCAAAGGCGCAAATCTTCAAGAGTTACCGTTTGGATATGCTTGCAGACAGCAAGATGACAGATGAACAAAAGGCGTTCCTGTCCGATATTGACTCTGTCACCTTCGGTAGCACCAATGAGACTCTCGCAGATCTTCCCAACGCGCCTGTAGAGTGGAAGGGCAAGGCTCTGAACTTAGATTCCAAGGTGTGTCTCAAGTTCATCTTCGCCATGGGCACCTATTCAGGGGAGTTATCCGAGCTCAGCCTCCGTGTTCGTTACACCGATACCAAGGGCACAGAAAAGAGCGTGGTTCTTGCAAATGCAGAGCTGTATAATGCAAACCTCAATTACTATGCCTTCACCCTGGACACCCTCCTTGCCGCAGAGCTTCGATCTGTAGTCTCTGTGCAGATCTTCTGTGGGGAAACTCCCGTTTCCAAGTCGGAGGCCAAGCGG
>JAZREB010000158.1:0-7965 GCA_045660585.1 Faecousia sp.
AATCCGTGCCCTTGGGGCACACATTCACACCTCGCCTTGGCGAGGTATATCATACCGTAGGTATATCATGCCCCACAGCCGTGGGGTATATCATATCGTAGATATATCATTCGCACCAACGGTGCGCTAAACGGGAATTTGTATAGTGGAATAAGGGGTAAAACTTTCTATACACAAGATTTAAAAGGAAAAGAACAATGTTAGATGTTATTATAGGAAATGTTTTCAGTCTCATAGCCATGGGGACGGACACGGTTGCGTCTTCTCGGAAAACTCCTAAGGGTGTTCTTCTCATGCAATGCGTGAGCCAGTTGGCACTGGGACTTGGCGCCCTGGTTCTGAAGGGCTATAGTGCCGTTGTGCAGAACGTGGTCAGCATACTACGGAATTTCAGGGCCGCTACCAACATCGGCGGCAAATGGCTGGAATGGGTGTTTTTGGGTCTGGCTGTGTCTCTTGGGCTGTATTTTAACAATCTGGGGGTCATTGGGTTGCTCCCTGTGATTGCCAATGTGGGATACTCCCTGACGATCTACTTCTTCGGAGACGATGAGATCAAGCTGAAATTTGCCTATTTGATCACCAACCTTTTGTTTGCTACCTTCAATGCAGTGATCCTGAACTTTATCGGCACGGGATCCAATATCTTTGTTGCTGTAGCAACGGCGATTTTCCTGATTAAGGATCACAAACGCAAGAAGCAGGAAAGACAGGCTAAGTCTGAATAGAAAGGACTCTGACAGATGATTTATTTGGATAATGCCGCTACCACCAAGCCCTGTGGGGCCTGTGTAGAGGCTATGACGGAAGCCCTGACAACAGGATGGGCCAACCCCAGTGCTCTCTATCATTTCGGTGTAGATGCCGCTCGCTTGCTCAGAAAGTGCCGTGCAGATGTTGCACAGGCACTGGGCGGGGAGACGGATCGAGTCTTTTTTACCTCCGGCGGTACGGAGGCAGACAACTGGGCTATTTTTGGCGCCGTGGAACGCTTGGGCAAACGAGGCAAGCACATTGTGACCACTGCCGTGGAACATTCCGCTGTTCTCAATCCCATGAGGAAGTTAGAAGAACAGGGCTTTGAGGTGACCTATTTACAGCCCGATGGGCAGGGTAGAGTCACTGTAGAGGATCTGCAAAAGGTTCTTAGGAAGGACACCATTTTAGTCAGTATCATGATGGTCAATAACGAATCCGGTGCGGTTATGCCCATTGAGCGCATGGCAAAGCTGACCCATCGCCTCTGTCCCAATGCCCTGTTCCATACAGATGCGGTGCAGGGCTTCTTTAAGGTGCCTTTCCGAGCAAGTGCTCTGGGGGCGGATATGATCTCTGTTTCTGCCCATAAGATCCATGGCTGTAAAGGTGCGGGAGCTCTGTATCTCCGCCCCGGTCTGAAACTTCCCCCTCTGCTTTTGGGCGGAGGACAGGAAGGTACTCTCCGTAGCGGAACCGAGGGATTACCCCAGATTGCCGGGTTTGCCGCCGCTTGCAGAGAGAATCTGCCCCACCGTATGGAGCATATTGCCCACCAAAATGCGCTGAAAATACGCTTGCAAGAGGGACTGTCCCAAATGGAGGGTGTCTATCTCTTAGGCGCGCAGGAAGCGCCCCATATTGTCAATTTGGCTGTTCCCGGTTTGCGTTCTCAGGGACTGCTGAACAAGCTACAGGATCACGGTATCTGCGTCTCTGCAGGCTCTGCTTGCAGTAAGGGACACCGTAGCCACGTTTTAGAGGCGATGAAGGTTGATCCCTGCCTGATCGACGGCTCTATTCGAGTATCTCTTTGTCATGAAACCTCTTATGAAGAGGTGGCAAAATTCCTTGCAGTTTTCCCCGGCATTATCACAGAACTGAAAGGACAGGGATGATTGGATCCCTGTCCGAAACGGACCAATGAAACAGAAAGGATTTGATGAAAGATGTTTAAACGTGCAATCGCTTTGATTCTCCTTCTGGCTATGTGCCTATCCGTTCTTCCGTTGGGTGTGGTGGCTTATGCAGAAGAGTCTGCTTCCGATGCACTGCCCGGCGAATCCCATATCTGCGGAGAGGAGACGGATGATACCTATCAGAAAAGTGAAGTTTACGGAATCGTCGGAAACTATACGCCTTTCGGCGATAAAAAACTGATCGAGGTCCTTGGTTTAGATAAAATGGACAATAGTGAAAAGGAACTGAGCTGCTTGCTGACTCAGTGGCATAATGTGTTGGACAGTATCGCCAAGGGCGAAGGCGTATGCGAAGGAAAAGATACCTATGTGAAGTGGGAAAATAGTCATGGTTTCCCCATCTTTTATACCGCACCCGCAGATGGACAGCCTCCGGAAGAATACGCCCATAACAAGGATATGGAGTATGCATTCCGCTATATGGGCAATTATCATCCCTTGTTTGGTTATGATGTTACCAGAGTGAAGATTGAGTGCGATGATAGCGGATTGCTCAAGTCTGTGAAATTCTACTATACACCCGGAATTGCACTTGAGACAAGAAGAGAATTTCTAAAGCAAACAGATGCCATGATCGAACTGTTTGGACAGATGCGTAAAGCCAATAACAGGGGTGGCGAGCTGACAGACGAGCAGGTCGTCCTGCTGGTCAATGACTATTTCGTATCCAATGCACACTATGACGCACCATCGGCTCGCAGATTTAGTGCACAAGGAACCGTTGTAGATCATCGTTCTGTATGTGATGGTCAGGCTCAAGCAGTGTGCTATGTTCTCAAAAATATTGGCATTCCCTGTACTATGGCCGCCAGCCACGAGAATATGATGCATGCTTGGAACATCGTTACCATCAACGGCAAGAGATATCATCTTTGTACGACTTCGTCCGATACAAAAATTAAGGGCGAGAATGATCATTCCTATATGTTGATGTCGACGTGGGAATATATCATGAGACGTGTTGGGAAAGAAAACATTGCACAAAATCCCAATGCAACAGAGCTGAAGGCTTACTATAAATATATGAGTGCTTTCATCGGAGACTATTTTACAAGGGAATTCATGTCAAAAGAGTCAATTGAGCAGCTTGAGACATTAAGCGAAGAAGAGAAAGAGCTTGCCTTAAGATATGGCTTTGTCATAGTCGAAGATGCGGCTGAGGATAAAAGTTATGAAGAGGCATTCTTGACCACTGTGGGGTCGGGATTTGTACTTTATGGTAATGATCTGCTCTTCATCTCTAAAAATGGCGAACTTTGTCTCTGGAAAGGCGGCAAGTCCCTTCCCACTGTAGAAAAAACATCTGACGGCAAACTCATTGGTCATGGATATACAGTACTAAAGAATAAAGACGGAAATGACCGCCTTCCCGGTCTGTGGCCGGAAACGGTAGAGAACCAGTATGTAGGATTCCATAAAATCAGTGCAGGGAACTGGTATGCAGATCCGACGACCAGGGAATCCAAGAAGACTGAGCCGAAGGATGGGGAGCCTGCAAATCTGGTGCCCTACTACTTCTCTGACAACGCGGGTATCTACGAGCTGTACCTCTACAGTGATATGTCCTACAGCTATAAAGAGGCACATACGCCCGAACTTATGAAGGAAGGACAACATATTTACGATTTCTGCATCAATGATGGCGAGTATTACATAAACGTCAGCGACTGCTTTGCCAATGTAGATAACGAATACGGAAGACACCTGTACCATGATACTACGGCAAAAAATGTTTTGGAGCGCGCCATTCCTATGACCTACAACTATAAATTCGAGGAAGAGGTTTCTAAGCATATCATTGGTGTGAAACGGTCGGATTTAGAGGGATATTCCTTGGACTCTTGGGAGTACTATATGGCTTATTTCCAGGAACAGGGCACTGTGGGGGCATCGGACCTGCGGTGGTTGGGAGAAGTTCGCGACACTGTTGAAGCAACCGAGAGCGAAAATGGCGAATATTATTATCTCGAGATCGTAAACCCCGGCGATGCTATTCGCAAGGAAAATATCAACAAGGGATTTAAGATTTCTCCGATCACGGTTACGCTCCATCTGACGGATAATGCAGGGGAGGTACATGAAACGAAGCCGGTGATCCTCAACGAGAATAAACTGGATGTCAAGCTCCGTCATGAATACAGCCTTGATGGATCCAACGAAATTCGGTATTATGTAGAAAAGGACGCTTTGAGCGGTTATGACTCGGACAGCATCTATCTCCTTTGTGAGATTCCCAATTATATCGATGAAAAAGGAAAGAAATCCGAGTTAATGCGGGGAACAAAGACGCGCAGATTGGAACCGCAAGAAGTGGGTGAATACTACTACTTTATTCTCACGGATCTTGCTGATGAGAGAGAATATGAGATTAGGTCGGTCTTGTTTGCCACAAAGGATGGTCAGACCTATCATTCTCCGGAGGATTCCTTTGCAGTCACTGCTTATGAGACAGTCATAGGTGGAAAAATCGGCCATACCCTTGATTTAGCCAGTGATATTTCTGTGAATTTTATAATTCGTAAATCTGAGCTGGATGGGTTTGACACAGATACGATGTACCTTCTTGCTGATGTTGATCGTGGCGAGGGTGCAAACGACCGGATCCACATACTTCCCGATGACAGAGGTAGCTATTATTACTTCACTGTATCAGGGCTCACTGCAGTAAATATGAATGACGAGATTCGAGCTGTTTTCCACGGTGTGAAAGATGGCAAGGAGTATTATAGTTCCGTAGATCATTATAGCATTGCACAGTATGCCTATTCTCAGATGGGGGGAACGCTGGCTTCGGAAAAACTGAAAAAACTGTGTGCCGAGCTTCTTCGCTATGGTTCATATGCGCAGATCTATAAGAACTACCGTACAGATCACCTTGCAGACAGCGCAATGGACGATACACAGCGGGGCTACCTGTCCGATCTGGAGGCGGTGACCTTTGGTAGTCACAATGTCCAACTGGACGATCGGCCGGAATCCGCTATCCTTTGGAAGGGAAAGGCACTGGACCTGAACTCCAAGATCTGCGTGAAGTTTATTTTCGCAATGGATAATTATGACGGTGATGTTTCTGAGCTGACTCTCCGTGTCAGCTATACCGATGTCTACGGAGCAAAGAAGGAACTGACCCTTTCCAATGCAGAGCTGTATAACCCTGAATCCCACTATTATGCCTTTGTTATGGACAGACTCCTGGCTGCAGAGCTTCGAACGGTGGTATCCGTCCGGGCCTATGCGGGTGAAACACCTGTTTCCTCCACGATGCAGTACAGTGCCGATACCTACGGCAATAATAAGTCCGGTGCACTGGGCCAGTTGTGTAAGGCACTGTTTGCCTATTCCGATATGGCAAAGGAATTCTTCAGCGCTAAATAACCCGAGCTATAAGGAAATGGCAGGTCCAATAAGGAAATAGAATCCCTAAAATGCAGATCCTCTCGCATCTCGTACAATGGGATGCGAGAGGACGCGCCTGAACAAAATGATTTTTAATCGGGTAAGAAAGAGAGTTAGTAATATGGTAGATCAAAAGCAACGTAACTGTAATTTAGATGTCATACGGATCTTCGCATTCCTGACGGTAGTATCCGTACACTTTTTCCTGAATGACAATTTCTATTCTGTAAAGATAGAGAGCCCCATAATGCTGCTCCCCATTTGTATCCGCAATTTCAATATGATCTGTGTCCCCTTGTTCCTGATGCTTAGCGGATACCTTTTAAAGAACAGAACCCTCAGTAAGCAGTTTTACGGGAAATTGATCCCTACTCTGGGGATCTATCTCCTGGTCAGCCTCTGCTGTTTGGTTGCCGCTTACCTACTGGATAGGGAGACATTCTCCTTGGAAGAAAGCCTTTGGGGTCTGCTTTCCTTTAAAACTGCGGGCTACAGTTGGTACGTTGAAATGTACATCGGAATGTTTATTATGATTCCCTTCTTTAATATGGTCTACAATAATTGTTCCGACAAAGGGAAGAAAATTCTACTCCTTACGGCTCTTGTTTCAACAACACTTCCCAGTTTATTCAACGTGTGGAGACCTTCGGATCTGTCCTGGTGGTTACAGCCCGGCTCTTCCCAAGAGTATTTCGAGATCTTTCCCAATCAGTGGGAATCCATGTATCCCGTTACGTTCTACTTCTTGGGAGCATATCTCCGGGACTTTCCCCCGAAGATCAAGCCCCTTACAACCTTCTTCCTGATAATCGGCGTGTGGCTTACGGGGGGCGTTTTCACCTTTTATCGGATCTACGGCTATACCTTCGGCGCCGCCAAATGGACAGGCTATCAAGCCATCTTGACTGCCAGTCTGAGTGTTCTGGTATTCCACTTCCTGAACAGTGTGAATCTGTCTTGGATCGGGAATATGGGACAGAAGATTCTTGCAAAACTGTCCTCTTGGGTTTTGGGCGCCTATCTTTGCTCTTCGATTTTTGATGATTGGTTCTACCCCATCCTAAAAGAAGCTCATCCTACCTTCATGCGGAGCTTTTGGTATATGCCTCTTATGGTGGCGGCGGTTGCAGTTTGCTCCATGGTGCTGTCTGCTGTTTTGAACCTGATTTATGATCTGTGCGAGAAGCTCGTGCTGAAATGCATCCGTAGAAAGGGTGCACAGAAAGAGTCGGTGACCGAATAAAATAGCATTTTTCCGGGAATTCCTTTCCCAAAAATGAGAAAAGCACCCCCGTCGGAAGCAATTTCCGATGGGGGTGCTGGCAATATGGGTTATGCCTCTTCTTCTGTAGGTAGCAGGCATCCGTATTGGTCAAAGTACATGGGAGTAATGTGGAATTCGGAGAATTTGGCAATCTCGTCCAGCTTGGCCTTTTCCGGGAAGGAGCCGATGAGAGTAAAAGCAATGCCCTTCTTTTTGGCTCTGCCGGTTCTGCCGATGCGGTGGATGTAGTATTCGTTCTCGTCGGGGACATCAAAGTTAATGACACCGTCAACATCGTCTACGTCAATACCACGGGAAGCCACGTCTGTTGCAATGAGTACGGGGAGCTTACCTTTGCGGAAGGTCTCCATAGTACGTTCTCTCTGGGACTGCTTGATATCTCCGTGGAGACAATCGGCTTTTACACCCTCCCGTCTGAGATCGTCACAGAGTCTCTGGCACATGACTTTGGTATTGCAGAAAATAATGACCCGTTCAAAAACCCCTGCTCCCAGAATCCGCAGGAGGGCAACGGTCTTTTCCAGCCGGGGCACGGTGATGGAATACTGGTCGATATCCGGCTTGGATTCTTCTGTGGCGGCTACGGTGATCTCCACCTCGTCACGCTGATACATCCAACTGACGGTCATGACCTCCTGAGAGATGGTGGCGGAGAAGAGTCCCAAATTTTTGCGATTCTTGATCCGGTTCAAAATGGCGGTCACATCGTCAAAGAAACCCATATCCAACATCCGATCCGCCTCGTCCAGAACGACGGTCTTGATTTTGTCAAAGCGGATGTTCTTTCGGTTATAGTGATCCATGAGACGACCGGGAGTGGCAACAATGACCTGGGGCTTGGTCTTCAGAGCCTTGAGCTGGGGTTCCATTTTCTGTCCGCCGTAGAGAACGGCAACACGGATATCTTTATAAAATGCCAGTAGCCCCCGGAGCTCATCACCGATCTGGAGAGCCAACTCACGGGTAGGGGCAAGGATCAAAGCCTGAACCCCGGCCTCTTCTGTATCGATGTGCTCCAGCATGGGGATACCGAAGGCGAAGGTCTTGCCGGTGCCGGTGGGGGCTTTGGCAATGACGTCACGCCACTGAAGCAGGGGAGGAATGGCCTCTTGTTGAACCTTTGTGGGTTCTGAAACACCCTTTTTTTCCAGGGCCTGCAATATTTCTTCGCTTACACCAAGCTCACGGAAGGCTTGCATAGAACTCATAGAGAAAACCTCGCAGTAAAACAATTTTTCTGCCTAAGAGTATACCAGAGAAACGGAGGAAAAGCAAGAAAATTCGTGACTTTCGGAGAAATGTGACTAATAATTCTTTGACAAAGGAGAA
>JAZREB010000159.1:0-2893 GCA_045660585.1 Faecousia sp.
TCGGCATCGCTGACGATGTTCTGAAGCAGGCTGTTACCTCTATCTCCGAGCTGGTAGGCGATGATCCCCGGGTTATCATCAACCTGGACTTCGCTGACGTTTCCGCTATCATGAAGAATGCCGGCCATGCTCACATGGGTGTAGGCATCGCTTCCGGTAAGGACAAGGCAGAGCAGGCCGCTATGATGGCTGTTGCCAGCCCCCTGCTGGAGACCTCCATTAACGGCGCTACCGGCGTTCTGGTTAACATTACCGGTTCCTCCGAGCTGGCACTGGATGAGGTTGAACTGGCTTCCAACATCGTTATGGAAGCTGCAAATCCCGAGGCTAACATTATCTTCGGTGCAACTACTTCCGATGATTTCGAGGATCAGATGCGTGTTACCGTTATTGCTACCGGTTTCGAGCAGGAAAAGAAGAAGCCCGAGGGCCGTGGTATGTTCACCGCTGCCGCTTCTCAGAAGCCTGTTACCGCTTCCGACGCTCCCCGTCCCAAGTCCGATGCAAACATCGATGATATCGATGCAATCTTCGACCTGTTCCGCAAGTAATATTCATTCTCGGCACCTCCCTTCGGGGAGGTGCTTTTTCTGTTTGGAGGGCACCTTTGGAGAAATATGTAATATCTTATAAAAATTTCTTTCAATAAAGTGCAAATAGGGCTTTACTTTTGCGTAGAAAAGTGTTATACTTTAATACGGTAATGCTCTGATATACTAAATGAACTACTGAGGAGGTACGTTTATGAATAATAGAATGAAGCGTTCCAACCCGGAATGCGAACTGTATCGTGCAATTTTAAAGTTGGAGACTCCCGAGGAGTGCTATGCATTCTTCCACGACCTGTGCACCCAGACAGAACTGCGTGCCATCGAGCAGAGATATCGTGTAGCTCGTATGCTTTCCGAGGGTATGATTTATAATGACATCCTCACAGAGACCGGAGCAAGCTCTGCAACTGTCAGCCGTGTCAATCGCAGTCTGCTCAGCGGTAAGGATGCCTATCACCTGATTTTCGAACGGATGCAGGAGGACGAATGAGCGCATACGAGACTTTAGCCTCTGCCTATGATGGCTTAACCACGGATGTGGACTATGAGGCGGTCTTGGCTTTCTTCCGAAAGATCTTAGAAAACAACGGTAAAAACCCGGAAAGGATCCTGGATCTGGCATGCGGTACCGGCTCTATGTCCGTACTGCTGGCAAAAGCAGGCTACCGCGTTCTGGGGGCAGATATCTCAGAGGAAATGCTCACTGTGGCGGCACAAAAGGCGGCAGAACTGCAGGTGGAGCCTCCCTTCTTTATTTGCCAACCTATGCAGCGTTTGCGTCTGCCCTACCGGGTGGACGCCGTTTGCTGTTTTTTGGATAGCCTGAACTATGTCACAGAGCCGGAAGATTGTCGGGAGGCCTTTTGCAGAGTATATCGTGCACTGGAAGAGGGGGGCGTATTTTTCTTCGATATCAATACCCCCTTTAAACTCCGTGGTCTGGATGGACAGGTATTTCTGGATGAGAACGAGGAAAGCTACTGCGTGTGGCGTGCCGAGTTTGTAGAAGAGGAGAATATCTGCTACTACGGTATCGACCTGTTCTGCAAGAAGGGGCAGTTGTGGGAACGTAGCTTTGAACAGCACTGCGAGTACGCCTATGAGCCGGAAGATCTGATCGCTTGGCTTAAAGAGGCAGGATTTACCCGTATTGCGTGTTATGGTGACCGTCGAGAAGAAGCACCCACAGCAGAAGAACAGCGGATCTATTTTGCAGCATTTAAGGAGTAATAGACTATGAGTGATTATATTGTCCGTGCCATTACCACAGACGGATGGGTGAAGGCTATGGCCATTTCTTCCACCGCCATGGTAGAAAAAGCACGGCAGATGCATAAGACCACCCCCACAGCTACTGCGGCTCTGGGCAGAGTGTTAACGGTGACCTCTATGATGGGTAACTTACAGAAGGTCCCCAATGGTGCACTGACCTTGCAGTTTAAGGGCGGTGGCCCTCTGGGAACCATTCTGGCAACATCCGATGCAGAGGGAAATGTCCGTGGCTATGTTACAAATCCCGGGATTTCTCTGCTGGAAAAATATGCAGGGAAATTAGACGTTGGTGCCGCAGTGGGTACAGACGGAATGCTTACGGTGATCCGGGACCTGCAGATGAAGGAGCCCTATACCGGTAGCGTTCAGCTGGTGACAGGGGAGATCGCAGATGATGTGACAGCCTATTTTGCCCAATCGGAGCAGACTCCCACAGCTTGCGCTCTTGGTGTGCTGGTGGATGTGGATCAGAGTGTTAAGGTAGCCGGCGGTTACCTGATCCAGCTCCTGCCCGGTGCGCCCGATGATGTGATCATGAAAATCGAGACAGGTATTGCCTGCGCAGGTGCAGTTACGCCGATGTTGGATCGTGGCATGAGCCCGGAAGAGATCTTGAAAACCGTACTCTGCGAATTCGATCTGGAAATCTTCGAGGAAGAAGCCGTAGAATATCGTTGCTACTGTAGCCGTGAACGGGTAGAGAAGACCCTGATCACCATTGGTAAGAAGGATATGCAGGAAATTATCGATGAGGGGAAGGACATCTCCATCGAATGTCAGTTCTGTGATACCATCTATACCTTTACTCCCGAGCAGGTTGAGGAATTGTTAAAGAGCCTGTAAGGGTGCAATGGGAAATTTTTAAAAAAATGAAAAAAACTCTTGACAAAAGGGTATATTGTGTGTATAATATCGGTGTTGCTTGAGGAACTTAGTTCTGACAGCGATCCCTTGGGAGCATAGCTCAGCTGGGAGAGCACATGCCTTACAAGCATGGGGTCACAGGTTCGAGCCCTGTTGTTCCCACCACAATTTGGCCCGGTGGTGCAGTCGGTTAGCACGCCAGCCTG
>JAZREB010000160.1:0-2411 GCA_045660585.1 Faecousia sp.
AAATACAGACTTAAAACCCTCAAAATTATTCCACTGGATATTAGTAAGATCATAAAGATCCACATTGCAAAACATACCTATAAAAGATATCAGCAAAGGAAAGCCATTAAAAACGATAAAGCCGATTAGCGGAATAGATGCGATAATACACGCAAAGATCTGTTCCTTTTTCCACTTTCGTTTTTTGTTTTGCGGTTTCTCCGTGAATAACTTCTTTTTGGTCATGGATTATCTCCCTTTGATGCGAATTGTCATGCCCTTCAACAAATTATTTGCTGTATTCTCGTACTGTGCGAAGAAATCAGCCAGCTTCATATTACCTTCACGAACCGTAGTATTGAAGGGTACGGACCATTCGGTAATCCAAGTGGTAGAGGTGAAGTAGGTGTAGTCGCCGATCTCTGCGTTCTGTGCCAAGAAGCTACCAGCCCACATATTAGAGATAAGGCGGTCTGCGGAAGAATTATAAGCATCGCCCATACCGATCGAGGTCTGGTTAGGAACGTACTTATTGCCCTTTGCCAAGATGGTCTGGCCCTCGGGACCTGCTACCCAAGATGCGAACTTGAATGCCGCGTCGTAATTCTTATTCTTGGTATTCTTGGGAAGGAAGAGTCCAAGAGACTCGCTCTCGGTTGTAGCCTCACCAACGATGGGTGTGCCGTTTTCCATATGCAACTCACCGGTGTAAACCTCGCCGTCGTAGGTCTCTCCGATAACCTTCAAATATTCCTTGCCGTTCTCGGTATAGGTGCTGCCGCCAACATACTCACGGTACTGCGCAGTAACAGCCATGCCAAGGCCCTCGCCGAGCACATTCTTGAAGGACTGGATGTTACGGAAGTCCTCAACGAGCATAAGGCTCTTGCCAGAGGTAAAGAGCTGGTTGCGTCCCTCTGTAGTAGAGGGTGCTACGCCGTAACCGTAAATGCCGGTCTCGGTCTCCTTGTTAGCGGGAACGCCAAGACGAGTGAACTCCAAAATTGCGTCATAAGTAGAAGGTAATGCGTAAACCTTGCCGCTCAAAGCTGCAAGCTCGGATGCGTTGTTATTCAAGAAGGTCTTATCCTCATAGTGAAGAACTTCACCCTTGCTGTAGTTAGTGCCGTTAACGGTAATGTCTTCCAAAGCCAGGTAGCCGGGCTGCGTGTCGCCAAGGGTAATCTTGTAGTTGTTAGAATCGGGATCCCAACCGATGCAATCCGCGCCAACCGAGAAGCCCATATTGAACCACCACTCACTAACGAAGCCGTACTGATCGGAGGTTGTGAATGCGCTTGCAAGGCAACGCTGCTCTTCCCAGTTCATACCAATGCTCTCGTTAAATACCTTATAAACAGTCTTGCCTGCCTGATTGGTGCTGCTCTGCGCGCCTGCGAAGGGAGCATCCTTGTACTCGGCATAGCCGTGAGGCATAAGGGTCGCATTGTTAGCGGCATTATATGCTGCAAGCTCGCTCTCGGGAACAGAAACGATGTTGATGCCTGCCGCTCTCATCATATTCTTGTTATAGAACAGCATCTGGGGATCGCTACCATTGGGAAGAGCCAAGAGGCTCGCGCCCTCACCTGCCAAGAACTTGCCGTTGTCGGATCTGGTTGTATTCAAACGGTAACGGTTGATCAAAGACTCAGGAATATCGTCCCAATTCATCTTAGCCATAACGTCGTCTGTCAAATAGCTATCCAAAGTAACGAAGAAATCTCCGTTTGTAGCCAAGGTCTTGAATGCGTCGTCCTTCAGCTCGATTACATCGTACTGATAGTTGCCACGCAATGCACTCTCCAATCCGGAAATAACACCGGGGTTCGCACGGAACTGAACATATACGCCGTCGATAACACCCTGTGTCTCGTTGTAGGTGTTTACCATTTCAGTATAAGCTGCCTGCATCTGCGCATCTACGAAAGAAGCCGCATAGTAAATAACGGTTCTGTCACCGGCTTCAGGCGGTGTCTTGGGGCCGCAAGCAAGCATTCCTGCCGCCATAACCAATACCAGCATAAGCGCTAATACTCTTCTAAATGTTTTCTTCATACTTTTTGCCTCCTGTTTTTTTACTTGTGACAGTATGTTTGTTTCGAAACTGTCACATGATAAAATAAATTTATTATAACGCTTTTCGAAAAAAGCAATTTATAATCTAACTAACCTTAACAGATACTGTACTTCATAGCATTCATGTAAAAAACACAAACAAAAATTTGCTTTTTTATGACATCAGAAATTCTGTAGGAACCCCAATCAAGCTTCTTGGTTGTGAAAAGTCACAAGACAATTTGTGCATATTGCATATAACACTCTTATCTTATTTTCATTTTACAACAAAAGTGATAAATTTTCAATAAAAAAAACAACGAAGATGTTGCATTCGACTGAGTTGTGTGCTACAATATTACTGTACCTGATGC
>JAZREB010000161.1:0-11554 GCA_045660585.1 Faecousia sp.
CAAGGCTTTCATAACATGCAATCAAGAGAGGATCCTCCTTTTCTGTTAGGACGTATCAGTAGTATTCTCTATACTGTTTTGCTAATCCTATCCCTTGTGCTGACCCTCGCTGTAAACGGTTTTGGAAAAGCGCTGGTAGACTATGTATACAGACAGTCCATCCCTATCCTAAAATTCTTGGGTGCCATCCTGAAAATCCGAGGTTTAATACTCCTTGGAATACTGACCGGCTTATTTTCGGCTATGTATCGGTTTTTCCCGGAAAAAGGACAACGTCTATCCACCATTTTCCCCGGAGCCATCCTTGGAGCATTGGGATGGCTGATCTTTACAGAAGGATACTCTCTTTACGTTCGATTTTCCGGCTCCTATTCCCTGCTCTACGGAAGCCTTTCTATAGTTGCTATGGGAATGGTATGGTTATATGTATGCATTTCCATCATCTTCTACGGATATATTTTGAATATCTATATTGAAAAACACAAAAAAGATAGGGCCACATAAGGTGGCCCATAAATGCTGTCTGTTACTTTCTG
Organism: Faecousia sp.; assembly: GCA_045660585.1. Taxonomy (GTDB): domain Bacteria; phylum Bacillota; class Clostridia; order Oscillospirales; family Oscillospiraceae; genus JAZOXB01. The sequence goes on from JAZREB010000161.1 coordinate 537, forward strand.
TCGAAGGACATGCAATCGGTGCACTGCTTGGCAGTGGGATCTGCTTCGTGAGTGCCGACCATGACCTTATCCAGAGAGCAGTAGTTCTCGCCGCCGCAATGGTATTTGCACTGGTTTACGGTACACTGGATGCTACGATTTGCGCTACACTGATGGTTCATAATTTTCTCCTCCCAAATTCTGTATTTCATACCTCTGATAATCTTTTCTAAGATATCGGAAGTCTGTTTCTATTGTCTCTCAAAAGGGGTAAAATATCAGCGGAAAAAATTGACATACAGTACATTTTGATTTATAATGAGAGTAAGCAGCCCCTTGCGTGGATGGAACTTCCCTATGGCTGCAAACTATACTATGCAACGGAGGCTACAAATGATCAAATTATCTCCTTCTATTCTTGCCGCAGATTTTGTAAATCTGGAGCGAGATATTCGTGCCTTGACTCCTGCGGGCGCAGACTATGTCCATGTAGATGTTATGGACGGTCTTTTTGTTCCCAATATCACTATCGGAATCCCTGTTGTTGCGGCCATTCGCAAAATCACAGAGCTTCCCCTGGATGTCCACTTGATGATCGATAGACCCATCCGCTATGTAGACGATTTCTGCAAAGCCGGCAGTGATATCCTCACCATTCACGTAGAAGCCGACACCGAAGAAAACACTCTGGAAGCTCTCAAGCGTATCCGCGCAAATGGCGTAAAAGCTGCCATCTCTGTTAAGCCTAAAACTCCGGCAGAGGCAGTGATCCCCTTCCTCCCCTATTGCGATCTGATCCTTGTTATGACCGTTGAGCCGGGATTCGGCGGACAGGCTTTCATGGAGGACATGATGCCCAAGCTGAATCAAATCCGCCAGTGGATCGACGAAAGCAATCCCACATGCGAGTTAGAGGTCGATGGCGGCATCAATCTCACAACCGGAAAGATCTGCTGTGAGAACGGTGCCAATGTACTGGTTGCAGGCAGTGCATTCTTCCATGCAGAAGATCCTGCCCTCTTCGCCCAATTGATCAAAGCAGAAAACATCTAATTGTAAAAACATTTTCACCAATCGACAGTTTGTTGCAAATGCAACAGATTATTTTCCTGTGCCTGTGTATACTGAAGTAAACGATAGTACAAATCCAATATCGATTTAAAAAGGAGTGGAACAATATGAAGTTTGAAAACAAAACCGTAATCATCACCGGTGGTGGTCGTGCAGTTCTTAAAGACGGTAGCTGTGGATCTATCGGTTATGGTATTGCAACCGCATTTGCCAAAGAAGGCGCAAATCTTGTCCTCACAGGCAGAAACATGCAGAAACTTCTGGATGCCAAAGAAGAGCTGGAGCGCCTGTACAATGTTAAGGTTCTGCCGGTTCAGGCAGACGTAAATCCCGGTGCGGATAACGAAGCCGTTGTTAACGATGTTGTCCGTCAAACCATCGAGGCTTTCGGTGACATTCACGTTCTCATCAATAATGCACAGGCATCTGCTTCCGGTGTTCCTCTGTCCCAGCATACCACGGAGCAATTTGATCTGGCTCTTTATTCCGGTCTCTATGCCACCTTCTATTATATGAAGGCTTGCTATCCCTACCTTGCTCAAACCCAGGGTAGTGTTATTAACTTCGCCTCCGGCGCCGGACTCTTCGGCAATTACGGTCAGAGCTCCTACGCCGCCGCAAAAGAAGGCATCCGTGGGCTGTCCAGAGCCGCCGCTACCGAGTGGGGCAAAGATGGTATCAATGTAAACGTCATCTGCCCCATTGCTTGGACCGCACAGTTAGAGCGTTGGTCCGAGGCCAACCCCGAAGCATTCCGCGCAAATGTCAAGATGCCTCCCATGGGTCACTATGGTGATGCAGAAAAGGAAATCGGACGTGCTTGTGTCGCTCTTGCCTCTCCGGATCTGAAATATCTCAGCGGTGAAACTCTCACCCTGGAAGGCGGCATGGGTCTGCGCCCCTAAGAGAATACAATTTCAATTGCAAACATAATTTTGGGCTGTCGGAAGAACGTTCTTCCGACAGCCCTTAACATTTACATTTCGGGATCCGCTAACACATACGCAGAATCCGTTGCAAAGAAATACAGGATCTTATCTTTAATAGGCAGACCAAAAATACGAGAAAGTGCATCTGCATAAGCATTAATCTGACCTCTGTAATATTCCCCTCTCGTAGCCTGTTGTCCAACTGTGATGTTGTCGGACTTGAAATCCAGAATCGTTAAAGCTCCATCTTCGACGATACAGCAGTCCGTTACGCCTTGGAGGAGAAGTTTTTCACCTGAGAGAGCAGGATCATATTTCCCTGCTTCCTCCAAAATAGAGAACTTAAATTCTCGGATCACCTTTTGTGCAGATAGCACTCGCTTACCCAAGGAGGATTGGAAAAATCTATAGATTTTTTCCGGCGGAACAACGGCTCTCTGCTCTTTGATTATAAAGCCCTGAGATACCAAACGATCCAATTCGCCATCAATAGCAGGTAAATCTGTACATAATTCGTATCGGATATACTGCATTGCCATATGGATAGCAGTTCCTCTCTCCGTGGGACTGAGCTTTTTTTCCGTAAAATTGGGTTTCAAGTATCGGGGAATCGGTGCAAAAGATTCTTTTTTCTCTCCTTCTGCCTTTTCTCCCCCCTTAAGCTGAGTAGCTGTGACCTTGCTCTCCTGACGGGTATGGGCAATATAGGCATATTTAACCTCTTGCAAGGATACATCATCATCTAAATATGATATTTCTTCTTCTGCGTCCTCACAGGGTGTATAATCTGCACCTTCGTGACATTCCATTCTCCAAGGATAGGGCGAATAGTCACGACATGGGATCTCTTCACTGTACAATGCTCCCGATTCGGAATGCGTCAGTGCAGTCATAAGTACCCAGTCTCCCAGGGAGGTTGCAGATTCCGTGACCAAAGAAGGCATGGGAACCGCAACCTTTTTTGCCAATTTGGCAATATGGCTGTCTACCCCTTTGTCGCAATAGGTCATGATCAATCGGTGCTTGGGTCGGGTCATAGCTACATACAATATCCGCATTTCCTCCGACAGAGATTCTCGTTGGATCTTATGATTGATCGCTTGCAATGCAACTGTAGGATAAGTCGCACGGAGTTCTTTGTTAACCACCTTTGTAGCCACACCAAACTCGTCATCGATCTGCATATTCTGATAGGAATCTCGCTTGTTAAATCCACTGCCAATTCCACACAAGAATACAATGGGATATTCCAGTCCCTTGGATTTATGAATAGTGGTGATCTGAACCGCCCCTTTTGCCTTGATGTCATCTCCATGAACACCCTTTTCCTTAATGCGATCCAAATGTCCAAGGAATGCAGAAAGCCCGTAGCGAGTGCCGTTATCGAACTGATCCACCAAGGCCGCAAAAGCATCCAAATTATATTGGGTACGAGAGTAGATCTTCCGCAGTAATAAATGTTCTTCTATAAGATCAAATAACTCGCGGATACTCCCTTGCTGGGCGCAAGTTCTCAGTTTGCTTAGAACAGACAGGAAGGGCGCCTCAGGATCATAGGCACAAATCGCTTCATAAATATCCCTGTCCTTGTCTGCCGCCCGTGCAAAGGCCAAGGTATCGGGACTGTAACGTACCGGTTTAGACAATAAAACACTCAGTAGCGGAATATCTCTATGAGGATTATCGATTACCTGTAAGAGACAATAAAGGAAGCTGATTTCCTCTGCTTCAAAGAGATTGTCATTACTGCAAACAGATCGAATTCCATAGCGCTGTAGCGCCTTTTGGTAGATTGGAGCTTTCTCGGATAACGCGCGCAGTAGAATAACGATATCCTCCGGTCGGGTTTTTACTTCCTGCTGTCCTTCCGGCAGAGTCTCATTCTGTAGGATCCCGGAAATTCGCCTTGCAACAAACTCTGCCTCATAATGGTGCTTCGTTTTTTCGGGATCCTCATTTTCCTTATCTATGTTGATACAATGTAGTTCTACTGCAGGATAGGATAGCTCCGTGATTTTGCCCTTTGCACGAAGTGCTTCTTCCTCGCCGTAGTCCACATCACCTACCCGCTGATTCATATGCAGGCGGAAAACGTCGTTAGCCGCCGCAAGGATCGCCTTAGAAGATCTGAAATTATCAGACAATAGGATACGTCTGGGCTGTCCATCCTTTGCTTTTGCATAATCCGCATAGGAATAATATTTGGTTGTGAAAATCTTTGGTTCTGCTCTGCGGAAACGATAGATCGATTGCTTAACATCGCCGACAAAGAATAAATTTTCGCCATTTCGAGAAATGGCAGAAAAAATCTTATCCTGAACACCATTGGTATCCTGATATTCATCGATCATCAGCTCAACATAGCGTTGAGAAATTTCCTTAGCCGCGGCAGTTGGCGTCGAACCCTTGCCATACAAAAGTCGCAGAGTCTCCTGTTCCAGGTCATTATAATCCAGCAGATGTCTGCTTTGCTTTTCCTTTGTGTAGCCTTCCATAAACCGTACCGTCAGAGTCAACAATCCCCGCAGAGCAGGTGCGGTTTCGCAAAGATCTTCTACGATTTCCTCAGAAGGCAAGGCAAATTTTTCACGCCATTTCTTCAGCCGTTCCTTGATTTTATCCAAGGTTTCCTCTTTAACGGACTCCTTGATCCTTTTATCGGGACATTTCATGACCCTTCCGGCAGGAGAAAAAACAGGTACGATCTGATAGATCCCATCCCATGTATCTGCTCGACTATAAGCCACAAGCATATCCCGCAATTCCTCAAAGGCAGAAATGTATTTGTCGAGCCATGGATACTCTCGAATCGTTTCAAAAGCCTGTTCCACCTGTTCCAGTGCCTGAGATATATAATAATGGAACTCATCGATCAAATATCTGCCCCAGGGGCTATTGGATACGGATTCATCGTAATGGAACATCAGCATATCCCGCAGTGTCTGCATGGTATTATCTCGATCCGGAGAATTACAGACCGCTTCATAGGTCCGAAGGATCATCTGGGGTAGCGTTCTATCGTCTCTTCCAAATCCCAGAACATCCATAGTTGCCATGATATCGGGATCCTTCTCGCTGTATGACTGATTTAACAGCTTTGTCATAACCTTGTTCCGATAAATCTCCCCTTCCGACTCCTCCATGATACGAAAATCCGCAGGGAGATCCAAATCATGGGCATAATCACGGAGCAGTGAGGAGCAGAACCCATGAATGGTAGAGATTTGCGCTAAGTAAACACGGCTAAGCTGTTGTCGCAGGTGCTTGGAATTCCCATCCTCCGCCAAAAGCTCATTCAGACGGCGAATGATTTTTCCCCTGAGTTCGGTTGCGGCCGCTTTTGTAAATGTGATCATCAGAAAGTCATCAATGTTACAGGGATCTGTTTCCGCTGTGACACGGCGGAGCATACGGTCGATCAGAACATGAGTCTTTCCCGATCCGGCTGCAGCAGAAATCAGAAGTGTACCACCTTGATTTTCCACAGCGGCTTTTTGGTACTCAGTTAATTTTACTTCACCCATGGCTCTGTTCCTCCCTCAATTTATCCCAGAACTCAGATTCCTTCACTTTTTCAAACACGCGCTTCTTACATTGGGTACCACATACAGTTTTAAAGGGACACCATCCACAGCCATTGTGATCTTTATCAATATAATAGGGATTGGGCTCCAATTCTCCACTGTAAATTATATCAGCGAAAGAAGAAATTTTCCGATATACATGCTCTCTTAATACCTGCAAATCATCCCTTGATGCAAGATAGTCCTTGATTTGCCCCTTGCTGTCTACTTTACAGGGTAAGAATCGGAACGTATTGCCCGGCTCCATAGCCCGCAGAAGGGATTCGTCATCGATCACAAGCCCTGAACGTCTCTGCTCTTTACTGCGGTCATCGGAGAGTGTTTTCTCGTCATGGGCGTTTGCTATAGAGATTTTACCGCACTTAGCAGGAAAATATAAGACTCCGGTAGGCTCCGGATCTTTATACGGAAGTTTCTGTCCATATTCCTTCAGAGCAAAAAGATAAATCAGCATCTGTAAACCCAGACCGTAATACACATTGGTATAATCGAAGGAAGTGTGCCCCGTTTTGTAGTCCACAACACGGTAATAGGTCTTACCGTTACGTTCGTAGATATCCACACGGTCGACCTTTCCTTCCAGAAGCCCCGAAACGTTCTGTCCTTTCACAACAACCGCTCCTGCTTGTGCAGAATCCTTATTGGAAAATTCCAACTCAAAATACCGCGGTTCAAATTGGGATATAGACATTTCCTCATAGAGGCTCTTTACAACAGCACGTACCTCTTGGAAATTCCGGCGGAACAAGTATTCTGCCCTATCAGAGTTCCACAGATCAGACAGTTCCTCCTTGGCATACTGTTCCATGTAATGATCTGCAATTTCCAGCACCTTTTCCATAGGCACTTCCCTAAAACCTCCAAGCTCCATAACATCTCTGCTTGTCCATTCCAACACATAGTGTACAAAGGTGCCATAAATAGATGCATCAACCTCTGCACTGAGCGTCTCCTGAGCTCTTAGGCCGTATTTTAAGAAATATTCCATACGGCAAGAAGCAACTGTCTCTAATTTGGATGCAGACAAACGGAGTTTTTTACCGTATAGCGCCTCTACAGCCTCTCGCGAGAGGTTGGAAATGGTATAGGGCTCGACTTTTTCATATTGTGCCTCATAATCTTTGCGAGAGCGACATATGAGAGCACTGTCATCGGTGATCTGATCTCCATTAGGAAACAGATTCCGACAACGCATGTAATAATGGGACTCTTTTCCTTGAATAGAAGATAGATAGACAGCCTCTACAGGACCGCCAAATACACTGTCGATCATAGCAAGCTCACGATTCAGTTTCCCCATTGCAAGAGTATTGGGGGAAATACCAATCTCCAAATCTATCAAAAGCTGCCGCTCTCGATCAGACAGCAGGGTCTGATTCCCCTGAACGGACGGGAACGCCCCTTCATTGGCACCCATAACAAACAAATAGGGAGTTTCACAATTTCGTTGGGAAGAAAGACTGCCAATATTGACACAATCGATGGTGGCAGGTATGGTGCCAACGGTATACAAACTGACAGAGGTGCGCAGTAGCAGGAAGAATTCCTCTACACTTCGTACGGTATCTCCCAGAACGCCATACATCTGCTCCATAATTGTGCAAATAATGCCATATACCTGTGCAAATTCTTGGGCTCTTTGCTTCTCATTTTCTTCGGACAAGCGGATTGCATGATAATTGAGTTGTTCATTAAGGGAAATATCTTCCATAAACCGATTGAGAGCAAGAAGCATCTGTCCCGTGTTTACGGAAGTCTTGAAGCCATCTTTCAGAGTAATCAGGGGCTTCATGAGGTTGACTCGGCTTGCATTCAGTTCGGCTAAGCGTGCTTTCCTCAGATGTTCCTTCTCATCCAGCAATCCCAATGTTCCCATGGTCCAGGTTTCTTCAAACCGCTTTCCATCAATGTCCCACATGCGGACATAATTTTCCAGCTTATCCCCTTCTTCCGAGGTAAGGCCGGAGAAGCCTGTCTTCATATATGTCAAAACGGCTTCTTGTTCAAAGTCCATTGTAGCCTCAATGGCAGACAGGAGCATATGTACCACAGGCTGTTTCAGGATATCTGTATCACCTGCAAAATAGGCAGGGATCTCCGCTCTTCGGAACACAGTGCGCAGAGGCGATCTGTAAGCATCGTAATCTCCGCAAGCAATGGTAATATCCCGTAACCGCACTCCCTGTTCCAACAGCTTTAAAACCTCGCCTGCAACCATGCGGCACTCTGTGGCAACATCGGTAGCGGTCATAAACCGAACAGTCTCCCTACTGTCACTATATACTCGTTGTGACCCGAAGAGATTCTCCCGAAGGAACGGATTCCCTTTCTCTTCTGCATATGACTCGAGCACAAGGATCTCATAGGCCGTCTGTGTCCTTTGTGCTAAACGCACCAAATGCCTACCTGTTTCTGCCGCTGTAGAAAATTGCAGTTCCCGGGTATTTAAACTATCACACAGCAGATAAACAATTACTTGAGCATCATCTGCCATAAGCTGTTGCAGGATCTCCATTTCGACCCCATTAAAGTCTGTAAAGCCGTAAAAATAAAAGGTCTTCCCCTTTGCGTATTCGTTCTGCTCTAAAGCTAAAAGGAGTCTATTCAAACGACTTTCCGGGTTTTGTCCCAAATTGGCACAAATACTGTCATAACCCTCTAAAAGCAGGGCTAATTCTTCCATTTTTACGGCAAAAGCACCTTCTAAAGAGGCCGTCTTCTCACGAAGGATCTCAGGGGTAATACAGGAACTGCGTAGTTCATCCAAGGTTCCGGAAAGCTGTAGCAAGAAGTTCGGTTTCAGAGCCTTTCCCCCATATAATTTCAGACGTGAACGTAGATTCTCAACCGTAAGAGACATGGTCATAAGTTTACCTGCCGCATCGGTCTCGCTTTCGGCAATCCCGCCCAATTCAGAAAATACTCTGAGGGCTAAACGAGAAAATCCCAAAATCTCAGCATAACGGGAAATACTGTCTCCGCCATATTCGCAGAGTTTTCTCTCCAACATATGGGAAATCTGTTCAGGGACAAGGATGAGTGCTTTTTCTTCTTCCTTCCCCCTTCTGCAAGCATGGGTCAGAAGATGATCCTGATTTAAAATTCTGTCTGTTGAATGATATATTTTTAACATAGTATCAAAATATAGCATACTTCCTTTTCAAGAAGAATTCTATTATATCTCCCTTCCGCTATAATACAACATGATCGATTGTTCTATTTTATGATACCACGATTCCAATTTCTTGTCAACGAAAAAGCCCCTCAATGAGTTCCAGCATTTTAAACCGAATAACATACTTTGGCTCCACTTTGCGAATCATAGCAAGTTCCTCTTCGCTAAGCCCTGCCTCTACTGCCTCTTTCTCCATTTCCGATCCGGAGGCGGCATTGCACAGGGACGGGAATACAACACACCACCAGTTTTTACCGGCTCCTTCGCCAATAACCACCCTAAGGGAGTGATATTTTCCTGCCGGAAGAGAGAATGTATCATAGTCCCTGGTAGAAAAATTCTCTTTACACAGGGTAATGCGAACAGAGTATGTGCTCCCCTCGCCTTCCAACAGTTCTTGTGCACTCTTTTCTAATTGGGGCAAACATGGTTCCAGTACCACGATTGTATCGTCAAGAGTGTGACAATCAAGAGTCAACTCTCCCACCTCTTGTAGGATACGATCTCGAACCCGCAATTTTTGTTCCTGATCCGCTACGCTGTCTGAGTTCGCTACCACATGAAGTCGAAGGGTTTTATCCGCCAAAGTTCTCTGTAACAAAATGGATTCTCCGGAAAGTAGCATAAATGCTGCCACAGCGACCGAAACTACCCATAAAACTATCCGAATTTTCATAAAAAACACCGTCCATATGTAGGTTTGTTGCCTACAGTATAGACGGTGTCATAGTAAATTATACAGTTTTGCAGAAAAATGTATTGGGAAGAGTCTGTTTCATTACAGATTCAGCACGCAGCGCCTGTTCTTCTGTAGAAAAAATACCAAACACTACACTACCGCTACCTGTCATCTGCGCACCTAAGGCACCCTGTGACAAAAGTAAATGCTTAATTTGCGAAATATCCTCGTAATCAGCTAAAACAGCCTCTTCAAACACATTACACAGAAGATTGCCGACGGAGGCTGAATCCCCTGCAGACATGGCACGGATCATAGCACGATGATCCGGTCTGCGAGTCACAACAGAATTGTCCAATTTTGCAAATAGCTTGGGTGTAGAAAATGCAAGATCCGGTTTGCAAAGAACGTAAGCAAACTTCGGTTCCACTTCCAGAGGGATCATTCTCTCCCCTCTGCCCTCACAGAATGCTGTACCACAAATAACACAGAACGGAACATCGGATCCAACCTTTGCTCCAAGCTGAGCCAATTCCTCTAAGGTATATGGCTCGTTGGCACAACGGTTAAGACCTCGGAGAACTGCGGCCGCATCTGCACTGCCACCACCTAATCCGGCCTCACTGGGGATCCGTTTTACAATGGTCATTCTAAGACCGTTGGGATCCCATGACAGTGCATCGCAGAACACCCTTGCGGCCTTCCAGGCAAGATTCCGTTCATCCTTGGGAATATGATCCAGGGAACATACCAATTCCCAAGGCTCCCCGGTGCCGACTTCCAGAATAATCTCATCTGTCAGTGAAACCGCCTGCATAATGCTCTCTAAATCATGATATCCGTCCTCACGTTTGGCAAGGACATCCAGAGTCAGGTTAATTTTAGCGGGAGCAAGCTCCCGTATGGTAATCATTTGATCTTTCTGCCTTCCAGATAGTAGCGCTTTTCACGGCTGTGACCCATGGAGAAAGTCTTTCTGGGCAGGATGCCATCTGCAATAACGCCACGGAAGAGCTGACTCTTTTCCATAGCGGGCAGGAGGAAACCAATGGCATTCTCCTGATCGGCAAGAGCAATCAGAGCATCGTCATCATGGATGTAGTCGATCTCACCCTCGTTGGACTTAAGGTACTCATCCAGGAAGCCCTGGAGAACACCAACTGCCAGCTGGCTCTTTGCTTTATCCAGAGATACTGTGCCGGATTCCTTACCGATGTACCACTTGACCTCAAAGCCACCCTCTGCGCAGGCGTCCTTTTCCAGATTGGCCAAAAGAGCCTTGGGATCGCACTTGATGATCACGCGGTGAATAGGCTCAAAGACCTGTGCCTCGTCATGGATATTCTCCAATTCCACAAGAGCGAAACGGGCAGGATGCATGGACAGATCTTCTTCGGGGTGATTTGCTTTCAGTTCTTCATAGCAGGACTTAGCGGTGGCAAGAGAGTGGTTGCCGTCGCCGACAGCGAATACCATGGGAACACCCTTCAGATCCTCGTACTTTTTGCCAACGGTTGCAGTATACTCAGTCAGACGAGCATTGAATGCCTCTGCGGCATCACCCTGAACCAACCAGCCACGGATACGATTGCCACCTTCCA
>JAZREB010000162.1:0-4734 GCA_045660585.1 Faecousia sp.
AGACGGAGATCTTTGCGCGCTCAGCGGCCATATCCGACTTGGAGAGCTTGGGGATCAACTGAACAAACAGAACGACGCCAATGACACCAAAGATATAGGCAATACCATGACCAACAGATACAAGCGTCTTATATTCCTCAGCAACCGTTGCCTTGGCGGCACTGAACGCAGGGGTAGAAGTCAGAGAGCCGGAAAGAAGTCCCACGATCATAGCAACAAAGCCATCGAGATCCTGAATACTCTCTGCGCCGTAGCCGAAAACATACTCGCCCAGGAGGATGCATCCAACAGCAGAAAGACCACCGAACAGAATAATCACTAGGCCCAAGAGAACATAGCTCTTAAAGTTCTTTTTCATATTGGCAAAGAACTTGGGACCGGCAATAAAACCAACGCCTGTAACAAACAGTACCAGACCAAAGCTCTCAATCAAATCCAGCCACTTTTCGTTATCTGCAAGACTGACCGCACCACCTTCTTTGCAGAAAATAGCACCAAAGACCAACGCAACAATAAATACTGCGGCATCCCCAAGAGATACGCCTTTAATCGTGATTCTGCCCAGAGCATATCCTACAAACAGTACCCCAAAGAGGCAAAGAAGGAAGAAGGAAGCTCCCGTAATAGGAATCACACCGCCAAACAAACTCATTTTCTCATTTCTCCTTATAGTTGTTTTTATTCACAGTAGCCAGAGTGTCTGCAATGGTCTTGCCGGCAGCTTGGGCGCTGTGTTGTTCTACTTGGTTTTTGCTTTTCTCACCATGGGTCAGACATCCGGATCCGCCGATACAGCCACCCTTGCAGGCCATACCCTCGATGAAATTCTCCTTTAAGAGGTTCTTGCTTTTCTTAAAGAGGGCAGTACGGCATTCTTCAATACCGTCACAGCTTATGGGACAGAGGGGGAAGTCGCTCCCCTGCTCCTTTAGTGCCTGAGTAACAGCCTCAGTAAGACCACCGGATCTGGCAAAAATACGACCGAAGTAAGAGGCATTGTCCAAGGGGATCTCATTCATCTTGGTAATGTCCAAATCACGGCTGTCAATCAGTGCCTGGAGCTCCTCAAAGGTCATGACAGCATCTACATACTCCCGAATGCCGTCCTTGCGAACCTCCGCCTTTTTCGCGGTGCAGGGGCCAATAAAGACCACTTTGGCATAGGGACTGTCTTCCTTTATCCGTTTTGCAAGCATCGCCATGGGGGAAAGATTATGGGATACATGGTCCTTAAGTTCCGGGAAGGCTGTCTCAATGTACCGCACAAAGGCAGGACAGCAGGAACTGGTGAGGAAGCCCTTTTCCGAAAGTTCCTTGGCCTCTTCCCAAGCGACCATATCAGCACCCAGCGCAACCTCTACAACTGTATGGAAACCAAGAGCTTTCAAACCGGCAATAACCTGACCGGGCTTTGCATAATTAAACTGGGATGCAATAGACGGTGCAATCAGAGCGTATACCTGTTCCTGAGGATCCTTTAGCATCTCGATGACTTTCAGGATATAGGACTTATCGGAAATGGCTCCGAAGGGGCACTGATATACACATGCACCGCAATCAATACATTTATCGTAATTGATGGAAGCGGCATCATTATCCTTGATAGTAATTGCCTTGACCTTACAAGCACGCTGGCAAGGGCGTTTGCGGTTAATAATAGCGCCATAGGGACATACTGTAGCACAGCGACCACACTCAATACATTTGGACTTGTCGATATGTGCAACATGATTGTGATCGTAGGAAATAGCGCCTCGCTTACAGACCTCTTCGCATCGGTGAGCAAGACAACCACGGCAGGTATCCGTGACCTCAAAGCCCGCAGAAGGACATTCATCACAAGCGATCTCGATAACCTCGATCACACGAGAGCTACTGATATCATGTCCCATAGCAAGCTGAACACGCTCCCCTAAAATAGCTCTCTCTTTATACACACAGCACCGCATGGTGGGAGTGTTGCCGGGAACAATAGTTTTGGGAATGGATAAAACATTCTCCATCAAGGTATCTTGCCACGCAAGAGAGGCTACCTCTCGTAGGACTTTGTACTTTAAATACTGAACCTTAGTATCAAATCTATACACAGATACCCAACATCCTTTCTATTCTGAATTCCCTGTCATTCTATCACCACAAGGAATAAAAATCAAGTAATCCCCGCAAATAAACAGAAAATTATCCAAAAAACAAACTGCCCCATCGGCTCTTTCCCGGAACCGTAGGAGCAGTAAGTAAATCAAATAGGAATAACAATGCTTCGACCCATGACAAGATCGCACACCCGTACCTGAAACAGTGCTATATCCGTTTCCCCGGCAGTTAGCTCAGAAACGGCTGGCTCGCGGCACACGTACAGATCCGCTTAATGCTGCTCGGTTCCCCGCCTGACATGGTTCACGGGAGTCCGTTGCGCAAGACCGATTCCTCAACACCACTTACCGGGACAGACAATACAACACAGCCCCTCATACGGGAATTCATTCCTGCTATAGCGGATTGCAGGTTACAGGGCACCGCTATCTCCCCAACTAGTGCGACCTTGTCATAAGTCGAAGCAATGTAAATAAAATTATTCGCAAAAACAGTTAAATCAGATTAGTCCAGCTTATCCTCGATGTAGTCCGCCAGCTCGCCGATGGTCTCAAGACGAACCTCGCCGTCGATCTCAAAATCAACACCGACTTCTTCTTCCATGTCGACGATCATTTCAGCCATATCCAGAGAGTCCAGATTCAGGCTCTCGAAAGTGGTATCTGCATCCAATTCATCAGCAGAAATGTCCAGTTGCTGTGCCAAGTAGGAAATAATCTTATCCAGCATGTTTATATCTCCTTTGTTTATATTTCCTTTACTATAATAATGATTTTTTTCACTTTGTCAAGTGCGAATTTAAAATTAGTTCCAATAATCCTCTAAAATTTTGGATTTTGACCGTGCGCGGAGCTGTCTCAGAGCCTTGGACTCGATCTGGCGGACTCTTTCACGGGTAATGCCCAACTTGGCCCCGATCTCTTCCAGGGTGTAGAATCTACCATCCTCCAGACCATATCGCAGGCGGATGATCAGTTCTGCTCTGGCAGAAAGAGTCTTGAGCATCATAGAGATCTGTTCCCGCATCATGATATTGTCGACAACAGTAGCAGGTTCCAGTTCTTTGTCACCGCTGATAAAATCTCCCAGATTGCTCTCCTCTTCATCACCTACAGGAGTCTGTAAAGAAATGGGCTCTTGGGCCATCTGACGATATTCCGCCACTTTCTCAACAGTGATACCTAAAACATCCGCTAATTCCAGGGCGGAGGGTTCTCTGCCAAGTTCCTGCACCAATTTGTGAGTTGCACGGGAAAGTCGATTGATCACATCTACCATATGTACCGGAATACGAATGGTTCGGGAGTGATCCGCAATAGCTCGAGATATGCCCTGACGGATCCACCATGTTGCATAGGTAGAAAATTTAAAACCTTTATCGGGATCATACTTTTTCACCGCTTTAATAAGACCCAAATTGCCCTCCTGGATCAGATCCAGGAAAGACAGTCCACGACCAACAAAGCGCTTTGCTATAGAGACAACAAGACGGAGGTTAGCCTCAACCATTCTACGGTAAGCCACATCATCTCCCTGACGAATTCTTCGAGCCAGGTCGATTTCCTCCTCAGAAGTTAGCATGGAAATGCTTCCGATCTCTTTCAGATACAATCGGACAGGATCGCCGGTGTCCAGAGTATCGGTAATTTCCTCCGGATCGATCATCTGCTCTTCTTCTACAGACATCAGTTCCTCATTGCTGGGATCGACATCCTCGGATTTCTTCAGTATCTCCGTGATTTCGGTCACATCAATGCGGATCCCGCGAACCTCAATTTCTTCATAGAGGAAAGTCGTTTGTTCTTCCGTTGCTTGGAGCAGTTCAAGTGCATCAATCAGTTCTTTTGCCGAAAGGAGTTTCCGATCGCCTGCTTTAGCGATCAATGTGTCTAAGGTTTTCAGAACATCAGCCATCTGTCTCGTTTCCATCATGTACCTCCGTATCCTTTCTTTTGTTTCATTCTGGCTTGCAATGTTAGGAGATCCTCTGTCTTGTTTCCTTCCTCTCTGATAATTTTAACGCAGTCATCGAAGGCTGTTTCCGAAATAGTCCCTTCGTTGTTCTGCAAAATGCCACTCAAATGTGCCATCTGGGCGGGAGTTAATATCTCGCTTAAAGTACCCGGCGTAAGAGGAATATCCTCTTTCCAATTTTCCTCCCACATTCTGTAAATATTACCAAACATAGGCACGGAGAAATCGCTATCCTTCAGTCCCCTTCCCCTTTGGAAAAGAGAAGGATCCTTCTGTAGCATTCGGATAAGGGTCTCCTCTGCCATGGCAGAGCGTAGGTTCTCGTAGGCAATTTCCTTTGTCTTAGGCTGACGGGCGGCGGCTACTTCCAGTGCTCGCTTTTCCTGTGCCTTCTTTTCCATGTTGCGACGGCGTTTATAGGCTTTCTTAATTTCGAGACTCATTACCTCAGAAGTAAGTCCTGCCATTTCCGCCGCACGAACACCATAAATCTCTCGCTGGACCGCAGAGGGGAAAGTGGATATCAAATCTGCCGCCTTTGCCGCAAACTCTACCTTCTGCTCCGCAATATTCAGATCATACTGCTTCTGTAGAGACAAAAGTCTGTACTGTGCCTGATCTTCACATTCCTCCAATAGGAGTTTAAAACGATCTGCGCCGAATTTT
>JAZREB010000163.1:0-5059 GCA_045660585.1 Faecousia sp.
GGAGAAAAGAAAATGCTGGAGGGCAATTACGAGGCAGCCGCCGCTCGCTACGAGATCGCCGCCAATCTGGATCCCACCAATTCCGACTACGTTATGGCTCTGGTAGAGGCCTACACCAAGGACAACAACTACACCAAGGCAGAGCGTGCTCTGGTCACAGCCATCCGTGCAAATCCCACTGCGGATTTATACTGCACCCTTTCCAGCCTGTATGTAGAGCAGGATAAGATCCTGGACTCTCAGCTTATGCTGGACACCATTACAGATGCCGGCATCCGTGCCGAGGTCGAGAGCCTGCGCCCCCAGCCCCCCACTTTCAGTCACGAGAGTGGTAATTACGACACCTATATCGAGATCTCTATCCAGAGCTCCGGTGGCGGTACCATTTATTATTCCGTCAACGACGAATATCCCTCCTCCCACTCCGATCCCTATGCCGCGCCCATTGTTTTAAGTGCCGGCAAGACCAATATCCAGGCTATCGTCGTCGGCGATAACGGTTTGGCCTCTCCCATCGTTTCTGCAGATTACGATGTTGTAGGTATCGTAGAGGAGATCACCTTTGCAAGTCCCGAGTTAGAGTCCCTTCTCCGTGAACAGCTCTACATCCCTCGCACCGAAAAGATCAAGACCAGCGACCTCTGGGATATTGAGACTCTTATCGTCCCTGCAGAGGCCACCACCTTAGAGGATCTGCGCCACTTCTCCGCACTGCGAGAGCTGGATGTCAGAGGCTGTTCCATCGAGGACTACGCCCCCCTGGCTACCGTCTCCACCTTGGAGATCCTGAACCTCAGTGGCAATCTGGTATCCTCCGATGCTCTGGAGCATATCGGCACACTGGTAGGGCTGAAGGAGCTCTATCTCTCCGGCTGTGGTATCTCCGGCATCTCCAATCTGTCCTCCCTGACGGAACTGGAGATCCTGGATCTCTCCGATAACAGTATCCACAACATTTCCGCTCTGACTCCCATGACCACCCTTGTAAAGCTGAATCTCCGTTCCAATGCCATTTCCTCTCTGGAGGCACTCAACGGATTGACCACCTTGCAAGAATTCGATATTTCTTACAATTCCATTTCTTCTCTGGCTCCTCTGCAGCAATCCGTCCATATGCAGGTGCTCCGAGCAGAGCAGAACGACCTCTTGAGCATCGGTGCTCTGGGTCACATGGCCGACCTCAGTGTTCTTGTAGTTTCCGGCAACGAGCTGGAGGATATCAGCTCCCTCATCAACTGCACCCGCATGACCGAGCTCCGAGTAGACAACAACCTGCTGACAAGTGTGGATTGTATCGGCAAAATGCCCCTGCTCACCTATTTAGATTGCAGTTACAACCGTATTACTGCCCTTCCCGAGTTGGATCCCATGAGCCGTTTACAGCAGTTCTACGCTTCCTACAACGAGCTCACTTCCATCGCCTCCCTGGCAGGTCTCACCGAACTGACCTATGTCAACGTAGACTACAACGAATCTATCGAGGATATCGAGGTTCTCTCCGGTTGCCATCTCCTTGTACAGGTCAATGCCTTCGGTACCGGCGTTAAGGAAGTTAAGCTCCTGACTGACTACGGTGTTATCGTTAACTTTGACCCCTCCGTAGCAGATCCCTGATCCCTAAATCATTCTATCCGAGGCTACAGGTTTTTTCCTGTAGCCTCTATTCTTTTTTGTTGCCAGACCTTCCTTTTTGTGTTATGATAGGAGTGTTAAATTGCCCATAGGAGGGAAAATATATGAAACGCTATATTTGTGGTCTTTTGGTCTTTGTAATGATCCTCAGTCTGCTCCCCTGTACCTTTGTAAGTGCCGCTCCTGCTGATTTAGGTGCAATGGTCTCCGATATGCCCACGGGACAGAATCTCTTCCTGACCCTGTATAATGGCGGAGATTCCGGATATCGCTGGAATGTCTCCGGCATTGGAGAAAAGAACAGCGATCTGCACCTGTACAATGTCACCGGTAGCAACTGTAATTTCAAGCTGTACTCCGCAGGTTCTTCCTGGTACGGAATCAAGTTCATGAAGGATAACGGTGTAGACCGCTATGTTGACGTTGCAGACAAGTCTACCGCCGAGGGAAAGGCTCTGCACATCTGGGAGAGCAGCGATGACAAGCTGACGGGGAACAACCACCGCCTCTTTGCCTTCTATAAAGCCGGCACCGATGCCCAGGGCAATCAGCTCTACTACATCAAGGTACGTCACAGCATGATGTGGATCGGTGTAGAGAATAACTCCGTTACCTCTGAGAGCAAAATCGTACAAACCGCAACCAATCCCCGGAAGTGGTACGTCACTCCCTGTGTCGTTCCCAATAAAGCTAACGAGTCCCAACCCTGGACCAACTCCACGGGGCTGTACTGCGAGCTGTTCGCCCGCAACACCATGCAATCTGTCAGCATTGAGCACAGAGAGGGCAATCTGGAAACCGACGGCATGGATCTGGATCTGTACACCCTGGGGCAGACCACTCGTTGGCTCCTGAAGTACAACAGCACCTACAAGGCCTATGAGATCGCCTCTACCAAATACTCCGGTAGTGATGGTCTGGGTGTCACAGGAAGAGTCTGGGACACGGAGTCCGAGGGCGCAGATACTCCTCTGCACATCTGGACCTCCCAGAGTAAGGCACAGAACGAAAACACCGCCCAGCTATGGCGTTTTCTTAAAAACAGCGACGGTAGCTATTATATCTACAATGCCCGTAGCGGTAAATTCGTCTGCATAGACGGCAGTAAGCTGGTCCAAGGCGAACGCTCCGCCGCCCAGGCCTTTATCCTCTCTCCCCTATCCACCAACAGCACCCATGTTTACGGCAGTCTCTTCGGCAGCACTGCAGAGCCCCTCAACTGGATGAAGTCTATTCCCGACACCGCCCTCCTCTCCGAGGTCAATCTACCCGGTACCCACGACACAGGAGCCATGGCAGTTGTCCAGGACATGAGTGGAACCATGGATAATCTCTCCATCACCAAATGCCAGAAATACTATTTTGAAGAGCAACTTGCTACCGGTGTTCGGAGCTTTGACATCCGTTGCAATGCCACCGCAAACAGTGCTACGGTAGATGATGTCATGATCATCCACGGCAACAGCTTGATTCAGTGCTATGACCGTTACGGCGCACCCCTCAGTCTGGGTAGTCTCTTGTATCTGTCCCAGCAGTTCCTAAAGAGCCATCCCACAGAGACCATTTTGTTCATGGTAAAGCCCGACGATGGCACCCATCAGGATCTGGCACGAACCCTGAAGGACTATATTGACCGGAATCCCGACCTGTTCTGGCAGTCTAACAACGTTCCCACCATGAGACAGGCTCGCGGTAAGATCGTTCTTACCCGTCGTTTTGAAGCCTCCGGCTCCTATTATACCAATGCCTTCGGCCCCGATCTGAGCAAATGGGACGATCAGGATTATGCCTCTGTCAAGGGTCTGATCAAGCTCCCCGGCAATACCGGTAGCACCGTATATATTCAGGATGCCTATCAGCAGACCGGCAGTGCCAAGAAGGAATACATTACCGGCGCACTGAATCAGAGCTCCTCCGTTCCCAAGGATGCCTATATTTACAACTATACAAGCTGTACCCTGGGTCTCGTCATCGACACCACACGGGATATTAATCCCTGGCTCTACGGTCAGAATCTCAACGGCATGCGTCTGGGCACCGTAATGCTCAATTACGCAGATCTTCCCCTGAATCAAAAAATCTATAAATCCAATCAATTTGCATCCCCTGCGGTAGACACCGCTGTTACCATCCGTCATAGTCTGAATCTGGAAAGCGATATCTCCATTAACTATTTGGTCCCCGAAGAGCAGTTGTCTTCCTACGAGTCCTTCTATCTAAGCTGTTCTGTTCCCCAGTATACAGACGGTGTCCAAACCGGCACCGTTACCAAGACCCTAAATTCTGTCTTAAAGAGTGGGTATTATATCTTCACTTTAGAGGGACTCACCGCCATCCAGATGGGAGATCGGATCACTGCAAAGCTCCACATGGAGCGCTACGAATACAAGTACTGCACTAATGAAGATCTCTATTCCATCGCCGACTATGCCTACTCTCAGATGAGCAAGGACGGCTCCACCCAAGAGCTGAAGGCGCTGTGTGCCCAGCTTCTGGTCTACGGTTCCTACGCACAGCTCTATAAGGGCTACCGCACAGACGCCCTCTGTGACAGTCTCATGACCGATGCCCACAAGAGCTATCTGACAGACTTGTCCGCAGTCACCTTCGGAAACCACAATCGCCAGATAGCCGATTTAGAGGCCCCTACAGTGCTGTGGGCGGGCAAGGGTATCAACATGGACACCCGGATCCAATTGCTCTTTGTGATGGATCCTAAGACTTATGGCGGCAATGTGGCAGATCTGACACTCCATATATCCTATGAGGACATCTACGGAAATACCCATAGTGCTGTCCTGACAAATCCGGAGCTGTATTTGGAAAGCGCAGGGTACTATGCCTTCACCTTCTCCGACCTCTTGGCATCGGAACTGCGCCAGGTAGTCACCGTAGCCGTGTATGCAGGAAATGAGCAGGTCAGCAAGAGTCTGCAGTACAGCGTAGATACCTATGGAAACGGCAAAACGGGGAATCTTGCAACCTTGTGCAAAGGAATGATTGCCTAGAGTGATGCCGCAAAAGCATTTTTCCTTGCATAAATATTGTAAAACGCAAAAAAGAGTTCGGAGCGATCCGAACTCTTTTTGTCTTGCCAACTCATCACTTTTCAATGATATATCGCTAACGCGATATGATATACGGCAAAGCCGTATAATATATTTGGGCTGCAAATATGATATAATATCAGTTCCATCATATGCCGAAGGCATATATCATCGCTCGAACCGCGATATCATATCGAAGATATATCACCCGTTCCGAGAGGAACGGATATCATTGAAAAGGGGCTGTAAAAAAACAGTCAAAACAAGACGGCGAGTCTCTGTAAAGAGGCTCGCCGTTGACCATTGTTAGAAAAAATTTATCCAAGACCGTGTAACATGCTAAAATGCTGGGAATTTGAACAGAAATCTTCTGAATTTAT
>JAZREB010000164.1:0-9650 GCA_045660585.1 Faecousia sp.
CGAAAACAACAATGTTATTTCTATCGAAGAAAAGCCCAAGGAGCCCAAGTCCCGTTATGCCGTTCCCGGTCTGTACTTCTATGACGGACAGGCTGTTGAGCTGGCTCGCACTCTGAAGCCCTCTGCTCGTGGAGGGATAGAGCTCACCAGCCTCAACGAGGAATATCTGAAACTGCGTGAGCTCCATGTTGAGCTCATGGGTCGGCGTATGGCATGGCTGGGTACGGGCACACCCTCCGGTATGCTCAGCGCCGCCCACTATGTAGAAGCCATTCAGGCTCGTCAGGGTCAGTACGTTGCCTGTCCCGAGGAAATCGCTTGGGAAAAGGGCTTTATTTCCGATGAGCAGCTTGCTGCTACCGGTCAGGAACTAAAAATGACGGAGTATGGTCAGTATTTGACCGCATTGTTAGACAAATGAACGATAAATTATTGCGAATCCTACCCACTGTACAAAAGCCTGCCCGTTATGTCGGTGGCGAGTACAAAGAAATCATCAAAGATAAGAAAGACGTAGATCTCCGAGTAGCTTTCTGTTTCCCGGATACCTACGAGATCGGCATGTGCAACCTCGGTATGCGGATCCTGTATTCCATTATGAATCAAATGCCCGGTGTATGGTGCGAGCGAGTCTTTGCTCCCTGGGGTGATATGGAAGAGGCTATGAAGAAAGCCGACCTTCCTCTTTACGGTCTGGAAAGCGGAGATCCCCTGACAGACTTCGATATGATCGCCTTCACCATCGGCTATGAAATGAGCTATACCAATGTGCTCAATATGCTAAAATTGGGCAACATTCCTCTCCGTGCAAAGAATCGCACCGATCTGAAGGGTATTGTTTTTGCAGGCGGTGCCTGTATGTATAACCCGGAGCCCCTTGCAGAGTTCTTTGACTTCTTCTCCATTGGCGAAGGGGAGGAAATGACTCCGGAGATCTTGGAGCTCTACCGCAAGGCCAAGAGGGAAGATTGGACGAAAGATGCCTTCTTAAAGGAAGTTGCCAAGATCGAGGGTGTGTATGTCCCCTCCTTCTATGAGCATAGTTATGACGACGACGGCACCCTTAAGGAGATCAAGATCGCAGAGGGTGCCCCCGAAAAGATCACGAAACGGATCATCCAGAACTTAGATGATGCCCATTATCCCACAGATATGATCGTTCCCAATCTGGAGATCGTTCACGATCGTGCCAATTTGGAGGTCATGCGTGGGTGTATCCGGGGTTGCCGATTCTGTCAGGCCGGCTTTACCTACCGTCCTGTCCGCCCCCGTAGCCCGCAAGTCCTGCTGCAGCAGTCCATCGATTCTCTGGAAAGCTCCGGCTGTCACGAGATCACTCTGTCAAGCCTCTCTACATCGGATTACAAGGAACTGCCCAAGCTGGCAGAGGATATGCTTGACTACTGCACCCCCCGAAAGATCAACCTGTCTCTCCCCTCTCTCCGTGCAGATAACTTCTCCCGTGATCTCATGCTGAAGCTCCAGCAGGTACGGAAAAGCGGACTGACCTTCGCACCTGAAGCCGGCACCCAGCGCCTCCGTGATGCCATTAACAAAAATGTGACGGAAGAAGAGATCTTAGAGACCTGCCGTATCGCCTTTGAAGGTGGATGGAATAATGTTAAACTATACTTTATGTTAGGTCTGCCCACAGAGACCGACGAGGATGTTCTGGGGATCGCAGAACTGGTATACAAGATCCTGAAAACGTGGCGCGCCCATGCAAGCAACAAAAAGCGTGGCTGTCGGATCCATGTGGCAACGGCTTACTTTGTTCCCAAGCCCTTTACCCCCTTCCAGTGGGAAAAGCAGATCACCCCGGAGGAATATATCCGCCGTCAACGTCTGTTAAAGGAAAACATGCCCGCCAAGAGCATTGAGTACAACTGGCATGCCGCTGACGTCAGCCGTCTGGAAGCAGTTTTGGCTCGTGGTGACCGCCGACTGGGGAAGCTCCTGGAAACCGTTGTGGAAAAGGGTGCCCGACTGGATGCCTGGGACGAATACTTCAATTATCAGATGTGGTTAGATGCCTTTGAGGAATGTGGGATCGATCCCGATCACTACACAGTCAGAGGCTATGGGGAAGACGAACTCCTGCCCTGGGCAGTGATCTCCGACGGTGTACAGGATGCATACTTAAAGCGGGAACGCTCCCGTGCCTATGCCTCCGAAACCACTCCTGATTGCCGCACACAGTGCAGTGCCTGCGGTGCCAACTGCCTGCTGAAGGGAGGCAAGTGCGATGGGTAGAATTTTATTCCAAAAGACCGGAAAAGCTGTGTGGATGTCCCATTTGGACACCATGCGCCTGATGCAGAGAGTATTCCGCAGAGCAGGTGTACTCCTGCACCATTCTCAGGGCTATACCCCCCATGCCTATGTTTCTATGCCCCTGCGCCTGAGCGTAGGTATGCAGAGTCTATGCGAGATCTTAGAATACGAGCTGGACGAAAACCTGACAATTACCCTCGCACAGCTGAACGCCGTCATGCCGGAAGGGATCAAGGTACTTAAAGTCTACGATAGTGCTGTAAAAACCAAATTCCTGACCCGTATGCAGGCAGAACTTACCCTGTATTATGACAAGGGTGTTCCCGAAGGAGCCTGCGAGCAGATCGCCGAGATTTTTGCCGCACCCCAAATCATGGTCACAAAGCGTACCAAACGAGGCCCGGAGGAAACAGACCTAAAGCCCCTGCTCTACAGTGCCACCATGAGCAAAAAAGAAGATCGTGTCCTGATCGACTGCATGGTCAGCGCACAGAATCCCCCCTTAAATCCCATGCTTCTGGTACAGGCCATTGAAAACAGCCTGCCGGAGCTGAAGCCGGATCACGCCACCTGCCGCCGTATCGAGGTATACGACGATAAGGGAAACCCCTTCCGTTGAGGTAGTGCCATGAACTGCGAAGAGTGCTGGAACTACAACTACGACGAGGAAACGGACGAATACTATTGCTCCCAGGATTTAGATGAGGATGAATGGTATCGGATCATGACCCACAGTAAGGGACGCTGTCCCTATTTCCGTCAAGCAGACGACTACTATCTGCCTCGGAAACAATAAATATATTTTAGGTGCATCTCAAAATTTCCTTTTTGGATTATTTTAAGATGCCCTATACATTATTATCTATCGTCAAATCCCATAAAGGAGGATGGAAATGAACCTAAAATTATACATCAAACGCATACTCTCTGTAATATTGATCTTATGTTTCTTTGCAGGCTCGATGCCCACAACCATACTGGCGACTGAAAATGCCACAGATTCCATGGGTGATATTCTTTCCGACGAAAAAACAGATGTCAGAGCCATCCCCAGTTCAACAGATCTCGCAAATAGTATCGCTGCTCTGCAAATTCCTTATACTAAAAAGGTAGAAAATTATACTAGCTTGGGTGGCGTATATTTTCTAAAATGCGCCGAAAGAACCCCAACCACGACAACTAAAAAAACATATGGGTATCTCCATATAGCTGATGATGATAAAAAAGTGAGCGATGGTTCCAAAAAAACCGGTCTCTCATCTCTTCCCATCACAACAACCAACGGACGTGTCAAAGTTGATGGAAAAGATGCAGATCTTACTTATACAGTCACCATTGCCAGAATCACTTATAACATCAATAGCACCTTTGCATCAACATTAAATGATCGAATCAATACAGAGCTAAATCACACGTTTGATTATGGTCCGGAAAAAGGAACGGCGCTAAAAACCAAATTACAAACAACTGCAAATGTAAATGTAAATAACAACGATTATAAATACAGTATTCAATTCAATAGTAACAAGAAGTATTTAAAGTTCAATGTCTATGAGACAATGTCATTCGATAACAATCCCTTCCCCATTTTTATGCATCCCGGAAATAACGAATACAACTGTGTCAAGATTTATAAAACAAACCATAACCAAGGTTTGAATAGTGCCGGCACAGGTAAGGTCATATCGAGCTACTGGCTAGGGTGCGATCAATATAATGAGACCTATGTTATGACCGCTGCAACCGGATATCAGATGTCCAGAAATAACTATGGTGATAAGAATGTCAGTGGTTGGGAATGGAAATACAAAAAATATAATACCAACTGGTACTTATATCAGGTATCCCCTTTGACTCTGGAATTATACAAAGCATTAACAAACTCCGATGTTAAGAAGATTGTGTCCGATGGTAATGCCTCAGGCACATATTCTCAGGAAGCATATAACGGTTTTCTGCTGAGTGTAAAAACCTGTATTGACTATTATAATCGACATTATAATACATGGAGTTTATCTGAAACAGATGCTGTTCGTAAACAATGCGACGCCTATTCGAATATGCTGGTAAAATCTATTGAAATGCTGAATAAGGAACCAACGCATAAAGCCGCACTGAATACTTTAAGCGCTGATCCCGGCAATTACATGGATATTCCCATTACCATACTGGACTTCCGAGCAGACGATGTTATGTTTGAGAACAAAAATGCCAGCACGCCCTGTTATACTCCCTATTCCATGTGTTCTATGGATACTGCCAACGAAGCAAATCAGTTAAAATATGTGGGACTGCCCCACCCCGGTCGAAATGACGGTTCCGGTGCCCGAGTTGAATTAATCATGGATAAGCTGGTAGACGACTATCCCGTATATCGGGAGGAAACCGTAAGCTATATCGCCAAAGCACTGGAAAATAAGATGGATTTCCGTGGTGCTTCCACCTTCGATGCCTATTGGAACAGCTATATAACAGGAATGGCAAACTCAAACCTTTCCCCGGGTTCTTGGGATGAAACCATGGAAAAAGTCGGCTACAACGGCGGTATCCTACTGTTCGGGAATATCGATACTTACTTTGATCTTGCCTATTACATCCTGAACAATCTGTGGAGACCTGTTGCAGCAAATGATGTTATGGGTACGCCCCAGACTTCTGCAAGCGGAACCATCGTTCCACAGAATTATAATCGAATCGTTCCCGAACTACATACTTTACGCTTAACCAAGAACACTGCGAAAGAGGGATACTATGATTTTGATTCTAACCTTGAAGTCGGTAGAGATTTAACACAAGGCATCATCTTCAATGCAAGCACAACAGAAAATAAAACTCTCCCTGATCTGAACATCCTGACGGATTTAGGATTTGATCATCCGGATCTTTACGGTAATGACTACACCTCGGTAAACTATGACCACAACGGCACAAGCACCCAAAATTATGCAGCCCGTACAAACCATAATTACGGCATCCATGCCCATAGTGCATTTGTGTATTATAACGATAAAGACCTGCAATTCACTTTTAGCGGTGACGATGATGTATACTTCTTTATTAACGGTCAGTTGGTCTGTGATATAGGTGGTATGCATGTTGCGGTAACAAAGACCTTAACGATCAACAGCGTTGCGTCAAAGCTGGATCTTCATGATGGGGATATCTGCACCTTTGATATGTTCTTCATAGATCGTCATACCCATGAAGTGAATCTGAAATTCAGCACCAACATCGAAATGATGGCAGTAGCGGCCGTTACCAGAGAAGAACAGCATCTTTATACCCAGCCCGGTGTGATGAATGAAACCATCCGTGAAGGTGCGGTGCTGGAATCCAACACAGAGATCGGCTACAGCTATATGCTCCTGAATCGCAGCGACCTCGGGGCAAATCATCTGACATTTAAAGACGATCAGTTAGGTGTGACCCTGAACAAGGACCTGATCCAACTGAACGGAAAAGCAGAGGTTGGGGATCTGATCCTAACCTACCGTAGCTACGATTACACTTCCTCAAAATTTGCAGATACCATTACCGGCACATTCGATTATAGAGATATTGCGGACAGTGATTTTACAGAAAGCGAATTCTACCTATTGATTCGAGATGCTGTTCACAGCAAATCCACCAACATGCCCTTGAAAGATCAGGCATACCGGATCACAGGTCTGACAGAAGCCAAACTCAAAGCACTGTTGGAGCTGGGTGTCCCGGCAAATACCCAAATTGAGATCTTCGGTACCCATCAAACTGCAGTAGCTTCCACAGGAACCTGTAGAAGTTCTATAGAAACCCTATGCTATCCTCTGGATTTGAATGACGAGCAGCTTTCCCCCCTCTCCGGCAGAGATAAGCGCAGTGTAAAGGTTATAGAACAAGTTCTCTTTACCGTTGACAGTCCCCTGCAAATCGTCATTGACTATGGTAAATCTGTAGAACTATCCTTAAAAGATCTAAGCAGAACCATTTCTACCTCCGGCAGTACCGTTGCATCCTTCTTAGGTTTTACTACCGAGGGAGAACACGGGCTCGTCATGGCATCTAAACCCAGTAACCTGAAGTGTACACAGCTTGGAGAAACCTTTGCCACAGACAATGGGATCTACGAGAACCTTGGAAATACTTGCCGATTTACCCTCTCTCGCTTTTTAGAAGAAGTGGATCGCGCCAACGCAGTGTATTCCGTTTCTTCTTACAATGGGGTCGATTGCTGGTATGTTATGGTTACTGTAGAGATGATCCCTGCGACTATGGTCTATTATGAGGCAGAAGACTTTGTAGATACGGAATTGACCTATGAAGAGCTTACTGCCGATGGTTCTAAGGAGAAATTTGACATCCTTTATCAGGAAAACGGTAATGTTGTATCCGATAGTCTGCTGAATGAATACACAAACTCGGTTGATCCTACCAATGACAGCAGTGTATTGTACTTTGGATTCAATAATACTACGGAAGATCAAAATCGATACAGCAAGAATTCCATTTATAAAACGAAGCAATACGACACAACCGCGCCTTGGTCAGGCTCTGCCGGACATAGTCTCAATATTTCCAAAGGTGCCTTGAACTATACCGATACCCCTACGGATGGAGAATCCTGGGTTTACCTTGCCACAGGGACGGACTTTAGCGGCTTAAGCTTTACGCCCGGGAAAGAGGATTGGTTTGAGATCCGGATCAGGATCAACGATCTGACTGCCCTTAATGATCCCGCCGTCATTCGTTTCGATCTGGAACTTCATAAGGAGAATAACAAGCTATATAAGATTGCCCACAGCAAAAAGGTAGTTGAATATGGATCCATAGATACAAATCAGTTCTATACCATCCGTTTCCCCATGCCAACAAAATCCGGATGGGCTGATACTGATACAAGAACCTATTTGCTCTACGGAAATATTGGTACGGCAACTCGCTTTGTATTTATTCCTACGGGATTAAAGGCGAAAACAGAACTGAATTTCTCTGTGGATTATTTTTACATTGGACCCAGAGAGAAGCTTCCCTCCTGTCAAGGTGGCCATCTTATGTTTGATTTTAGCAACACCGCCTCAGCGCAATACCGTTATGCTTCCGATACATATGATGGCATAAATTACGCTTTGCCGGCAAACTGGCGTTACACCGGTGGACGGACGGAGGCTCCCGAAATCCTATCCGGAGCCCTGAAGATGACCGCTTCCGCTGATAATACGGAAAATTATTACTGGGTTCGCACCGCAAGCGATGATGTGAACAATGGCGTAAAATATTTCCCCTCCGAGAGGGACTATTGCCAAGTCAAGCTGAAGGTGGAAAACGGTCAGCCTATAGATCCTTATGTGACTGTATATTTCGCTACGGGCCCGGAAGGGATCAAGGATAAAAATCAAGAGTCATTCCACTTTAAGCTCACCGATATAAACGGAGATTGGGTCACCCTATCCTTCCCCATAAAGAACAGCCGTTGGTATAACGCCGATGTCATAACAGACCTTCAGCTAACGGTAGGCGGTATTGGAAGCACCGAGGGGCAGAGAGTCAGTATCTATATTGACTACTTCTATATCGGGCCTGCGCAGAGTCAGGATTTCGCGGCAAAATCGTCACCCGATGTTTACGGCTATGACACGAGCTACACCGATGATCGTGGGCTGTCTGACGGAGAGAGTCTGTTCATTGAGGGACAGGGCATCAAATCTGCCGGTTCTGCAACCTACTGCGTGGCTACATTCACCTTTAAGGGTACCGGATTCGACCTGATCAGCCGTACCGGTGTGGAACAAGCAACCATTCGCGTCACTGCCTATAATACAGCAGGAGAAATAGAGCGATATATCACCGTGAATAATAAAGGTGAATTGGAGCTGTATCAGATCCCTGTTGTCAGTATGGAGAATCTCCCCTACGGTGTCTATACTGTTACCGTTGAAGTAAATAAAGCCCAGACCTACTCCGGTGTATTGGCACCCCTGAGCCGTGGAGGCAAATTCTATTTGGATGCCGTACGGATCTATGATCCCATTTTCACAAGCAAGGATACTTTGTCCGAGGATGAAGAAACCGCCCTTTCTGCCTACACAGAAGACGGTGAAGCCTACCCCTACAGAAAGGAAGTCCGTGACATTATCCTCTCTGCAGAAGACTTTGACGGCCTCACAGGAGAAACCAACGGCGTCGTCTATATCGATCAGGCTGAGGAAGCTCCCAAGGAAACCCAGCCGGATGATTCTGCCGATGCGACAGAGTATGTTCCCATTGACCCCGAAACAGGTCTGCCTGTAGAGTCCCTGCCCATAGATCCGGATATCAGTGTAGATAACCATATTACCGGCAGTATCGCGACCTACGAAAAGATCGGCCCCAAGAACGAGGTCTATCTCAGTGGAGATCAGAGCATCGCCTTTAAGCTCCGTCTGAACACAAACGAGATCCCTGTAAGCATTGACATAGGCGCAAAGGCGATTAACATCGGTGATACACCTAAGCTGACTGTTGGCCATACCACAACCACAACTGCTCCCACAGTAGTACAGGCATGGGATGTTGCAACCAACACCGCCCAGTATTACACAGCCAATATTACTGCCCAAGACTTTGGAACAGATGCCGATGGCAAGTATCTGTATCTCGTTATCGCTAACAAAAACGAAAATACGGTTCTGTCTATTACGGATCTGAAGTTTGGCTATGACACGAAATATACCCTGATTCAGCAGGGAAATCCCCCTGTACAAACGCCTACCAAGGGCGAGGTCGCTGTTTCCTCCCCCATTAGCTTCACTGTAGACCGCGAACTTACCCGGGCGGCATATCGGATCCTGTCTGCAGAGCTACCCAAGGACGATCCTGTGGTGGTAGATGAAACCATTTCCATCCGTCACACCTTGAATCTGGCAAGTGATATTTCTGTTAACTTTGCAGTTTTAGCCAATAGCCTTAAGGGCTATGACAGTTATTACTTGCAGTGCCGGCTCCTTGATGGAAGTGAGGTCAGAATTGATCCTGTATTAAAGGGGGACTACTGCTACTTCACCCTCACAGGTCTGACTGCTGTGAACATCAATGACGAAGTGAAAGCAACTGTTCATATGACCAAGGACGGACAGCACTACATTTCTGCAGTGGATACCTATTCCGTTTCCCAATATGCCTACAGTCAGCTTTCTAAGGCAGGAAACTCTGGGGAGCTGAAGGCTCTGTGCGCAAATCTCCTGCGCTATGGCAGTGTAGCACAGATCTACAAGAACTACCGTACCGACACCCTTGCCGACAGTGCCATGACCCGAGAGCAGATGGCATATCTCACCGATTTAGATTCTGTTACATTCGGAAGCACCAATCTTGTAGGCACCGAACTGACAGACCCCAAGGTTATTTGGATCGGCAAGTCT
>JAZREB010000165.1:0-9964 GCA_045660585.1 Faecousia sp.
CAGCCATCCACTGGGGCTCTGCTTCGTAAGAATTGGAGTAAGCCATGGGGCAGATATAGTCGTAGATCTCAGCGGCATCGGTGTAGGTCTGACCATAGTGGAGGTCACCGAAGGAAATGTCCTCGGTACCATAGGTCACGCCACCTTCGGGCATAAGAGCGCCGGTGAAGATAATGTCGGGATCAGCGGCCTTTGCAGTGTCACGGAGGAGCTTTGCAAAGTCGTTGATGTTGTCACGACGATACTGTGCGATCAGCAGAGCAGTGGGGTCACCATTCTTGTATGCGTCAAAGATGTATCTGTCGTCCATGATATCGCCTTCGGGGAGCTGATCCTGGTAGAAGGTCTTGTTGATCATGTACTTGACCTGTTCTACATCGGCACCCATAGCGGCAATTCTTGCGAAGTCCTGCTCGCCCCAGCCATTTGCCAGGTGGTTATAACGGATGTAGTCCAGATGGACACCGTCAACATCGTAGCCGGTAACGATTTCCTTAACGATGTTGCTCATGTATGTACGATAGCCTGCATCGTAGGGGTTGATACGGTCATTGTCGGTACCGCGGACATAGTGGTATACACCTGCCTCGGGGTGCTTGGACTTGTAGTAAGCATCCTCTACGGTAACCAGCCAGGTATGAACACGGATTCCCTGCTTGTGAGCCTCGGTGATCAGTTCCTGAAGAACGTCACGGTCGGTTCTTGCGCGAGCATCGGTGTACTGGGTCTTCAGATAGCTCAGCTTGCCACCGGTACCCTTTGCCAGCATGTACAGATCGGTAACGCCGTACTTAACGCTACGATCTACAACGGTCTTTGCACCCAGATTATAGACATCTTCGCCCCATACCCAGTCACCAACGATCTCAAACTCACCGGCAACTTGGATCTTTTCATACTGAGCGGTAACCGTCAGGTCACTGTTAACAACATCAAATTCCTTATCCCAACCGGCAAAGACATAACCGTAGCGGAGAGGATCAGAGGGAGCTTCTACAGAGCCACCGGGCACAACAGTCTTAGTAGCCAAAACAGTACCGTCATGGTCTACAAAGCTGACCTTGAAGTTGGTCAGGTCTTCATAAACATTATAGACACGAGTCTCAGCTGTGCCGATAATGGCACGAACAAGAGAAGCGCGAACAGATGCATCTGTAGGTCTGCCGGTAAACTGTACACGGAGCTTTCCTTCGCCCAAAGCACTCAGTACCGTGCTGGAAGAAGAGTTTGCATAGCCGATGGTTACAGTCTGGCCGTTAGAAGAAACAGACACAGGAGCAGAAGACTTAAATCCGCTGACTACGGAAGCCTTGGTAATCTTCATACCTGCAGGAACATCGATCTCGATTCTCTTTACACCACTGGATTCGGATGCATTGATATACTCGATATCCATAGTTCCGGTATTGTAGTTATAGCCGGTCTTAGCATAGCTGAACTGGGTATGACGGAAATGGGCAATACCCAGAACACCTTCCATGGGAAGAAGCGCACGAACAGCCTCGATATCAGCCATGAGACGAGTAGTGGTCAGGGGGCTGAAGGACTGCAGACCCATAACAACATCCACACCGTTGTCTACACAGTAGGTAGCAATGTCAGCCATCCACTGGGGCTCTGCCTCATAAGAAGCGGAGTATGCCATGGGGCAAACATAGTCATAAATCTCAGCGGCATCCTTATAGTTCTGACCATAATGGAGATCGCCGAACGCAATATCTTCCTTACCGTAGGTAACGCCACCTTCGGGCATAAGAGCACCGGTAAAGAGAATGTCGGGGTTTACAGCCTTAGCGGCATCACGCAGGAGCTTTGCAAAGTCGTTAATGTTATCCCGACGGTACTGACCGATAAGCAGAGCGGTGGGATCACCGTTTCTGTATGCATCAAACAGATAGTTCTCATCTGCAGTCTCTCCCGCAGGGAGCTTGTCCTGGTAGAAGGTCTTGTTGATCATGTACTTGACCTGTTCTACATCAGCACCCATAGCGGCAATACGGGCAAAGTCTTCCTCACTCCAGCCATTTGCTACATGGTTATAGCGGATATAGTCCAGATGGATGCCGTCAACATCATATCCGGAAGCAATTTCCGTAACGATATTGGTCATATAAGTACGGTAGCCCTCGTCGTAGGGGTTCACACGGTTATTGTCCCGCCCGCGGACATAATGGTAAACACCGGATTCGGGGTGCTTGGACTTATAATATTCATCCTCGACAGTAACCAGCCAAGTATGAACACGAATGCCCTTCGCATGAGCGGCAGTGATCAGTTCCTGAAGAACATCACGATCAGTTCTGCTCAGAGCATCCTTATACTGGGTCTTCAGGTAGCTCAGCTTGCCGCCGGTACCCTTGGCCAGCATGTAAAGGTCCGTAACGCCCATCTTGGCACTGCGATCAACGATCTTTGCCGCACCAAGGGTAGCTACAGTTTCTCCCCATACCCAGTCACCCACGATCTCGAACTCTTCCTGTACTGCATAGGCGGCCTTGGTCTCGGCCTTTTCCTCTGCGGCAACAGAAGGAATCACGATCATGGAAAGGAGCATAGAGAGGCACAGGATCAGGGATAAAGCTTTTTTCATCATAGCATTTCTCCTTTGCTTTCCATAATTTTTCTATCATCGCGCTCCCTCGGGCAAGGGAGCGAAAAGATACAAGATATACATTATCAGTTTACTTCAAAATGCAGAATTTGTCAAATAAAATTATAGTTCCCGGGGCTCTTCGGTAACATAGATGGCCTGCCAATTCAATCTTCCGTAGTACTTGGTAAGTTCACGCATTTCCCTCTCTGTATTCTCGTTGAACTGTTCCCTTTTTAAGCGCCAACACCAGTTGTTCCCTACCGTTCCCGGAGTGTTCACACGACAGGAATTTCCTAATCCCATCCAATCCTGCAAGGGGATCATACAGATTCGGGGGCAACTCATCAAAGCAAGTCTCAGGAGCTTTTTGCATAAATTCCCGGAGGAAATTCGACTCTCACCCAGATATGCAAGGATCCGTTCTCTCTCTTCCTTTGTCAGAGTGCCGACCCAGCCGGCGAGAGTGTCGTTATCATGTGTTCCGGTATAGATCACAGAATTGGGCTGATAGGCATTTGGCAGGTGCTCATTGCCCCATCCTTCATCCTCCGGATCAAAGGCAAATTGCAGAACCTTCATGTTGGGGAATCCACTGTCTCGTACCAGGGCACGGACAGAATCTGTCATGTAGCCTAAGTCTTCTGCAATAATTGCACGATCTCCCAACTGTCTACGAAGTTCCCAAAACAGTTCCATACCGGGTCCCTTTTCCCAATGCCCGTCAGTCGCCTTCTCACTCTCTGCGGGAATGGAAAAATATTCATCAAACCCACGAAAATGATCGATCCGAACCACGTCATAAAGTTGGAAACTATACCACATGCGGGTCACCCACCAATGATAGTTCTGCTGTTTATGGTAATCCCAACGGTAAAGAGGATTGCCCCAGAGCTGTCCCTCTTCACTAAACTGATCGGGAGGACAGCCTGCAATCTGTGTGGGAACATTCTTTTCGTTCAGTTGGAACATTTCCGGATGGGACCATACATCCGCACCGTCGAGAGAAACATAAATGGGAATGTCCCCAACGATCCGAATATGCTTCCTGTTGGCATAATCTTTCAGCTTACTCCACTGTTCATAGAACTTAAACTGCAGGTACTTGTGGAATTCAATTTCAAAATACAGCTTCTCCCGGTAGTAATCCAGCGCATATCCGTAACGCATACGAATATCCTCCGGCCAATTCATCCAGGCTTCCCCTCCGAAGAAGGTTTTCACTGCCATAAACAGAGCGTAATCGTTCAGCCACCAATGGTTCTGCCGTTCAAAATCAACGTATGCCTGTACAGTGGTAATACTACTGCGCTCGTAGGCCTTTCGCAAAAGGGGAAGCCGATTTTGGAACAGCAGATCATAGTCTACCTTAGATGGATCCGTTCCAAAATCTAAGGAATCACATTCCTCCTTGCTCAAGGTTCCCTCTTGGATCAGAGCCTCCAAGCTAATATAATAGGGATTCCCACCAAAAGCGGAGTATGCTTGATACGGAGAATCATAGGCTCCCCTGTGACTTGAAGCCCCCAGGGGCAAGATCTGCCAGTAGGTTTGTCCTCCTCTTGCAAGCCGGTCTACAAAATCATAGGCTGCTTGGTCAAAACACCCGATGCCATATTTAGAAGGTAAACTAAACACAGGGAACAATACTCCTGCTTCTCTACCCATGGAATCCACTCCTCTCATAAGTCAGAACGTGTCTGTTTTCATAAGCGCACAGAATAAACACAGTATACCCTATCCGATCCAAATAGTCTATACCTATTTCACTAAAATGTAAAAAATTATTCATATTCATACAACAACCGTACCGAACACGATAGCAGTTAACAGATCCACAGTGCATCTCTCGATATTTCCCAATTTCGAACTGTATCATGTTGTTATTTTAATAATTATGTGATATAATGAATAAATAAAATTATTAAGGAGGCTCCACAAATGCTAAATTGGAAAAAATGTCTCGTTTTCCTGCTTGTACTTGTCCTGCTTGTGTCTGCAGTTCCCATCTCTGTTGCAGATGCCGCTAAGGTACAAACTCCGGAAGCAACAGCCTCGGCGGTATCCGTCCCCGCCATTTCTTCCCCCTACACCACGCATCCTGTTGTCTTCATGGTAGAAGATACATACCAGATTGCCTTTGCTACCAATGCAACCGGTTTGGCTTGGGTAGAGATCAATGGCGTAAAGTACAACGATTCTCAGAACGGTCTTATGCGCTGGAACAGCAAGTACCACAAGGTCACCGTTCCTATGGCAGCACTGGACAGTGCAAAATCCTATAAGATCTGCTTCCAGTCCCTTTCTGCTCGCCCCGCTTATGATGCCGTCCCCGGCTCCACACAGAGCAGAACCTATCCCTTTGATCCCATGCCTACAGATCGTGATCCCGTATTCTACTGCAGCTCCGACCAGCACAATGACAAGACCTATACCACAAGCATCGCAAAATACAAATCCTTCGATGTCTATGTCTTAGGCGGTGACTACTCCGGTAAGCTCACGGAAGATACCTATGTCAAGCTCATGCTGGACATGGCCGGTGGGGTGACCCAAGGCCGTAAACCCACCATCTATACCCGTGGTAATCACGAGATCCGCGGCGCCCAGAGTCATAACCTTTACCGCGTTTCCGGCTACAGCGAAGAAACCGGCCCCTACTACACCATCAAGATGCCCGGTATCTTCGCCATCGTTTTAGATGCCGGCGAGGATAAGGTAGACAGTCACGAGGAATACGGTGGAACCGTTCAGTTCTCCACCTATAGAGATGCACAGACCAAATGGCTTCAAGAGGTCGTAGCTTCCCGTGAGTGGGAGCAGTACCCTGTCCGTATGGTTTTCTCTCATGTACCCTTTAGCTTCTATGCTACCGATACCTTTGAGTCTGTATACTCCGAATGGACGGAGCTCTTAGATCAGATGGGCGTCAGTATCCAGATCTCCGGTCATACTCATAAATACGGTATCTACGGTCCCAACGCAACCCGTCACAAATCTGATCCCAACTATACGACCTTGATCGTTTCCGACCGCGAAAACGGAGACTATACCTACAGCAGTACCTTCGTAACCGTTACGGAAACTAACTATAAGATTGAGAACATTCTCCACGACAACACTGTCAAAGCATCCAAGACCATTCCCGTATTTACAAACGCCTATGTGCATGCCGATGCAGCTTCAACTGCGAACCTCATGTCCGTAACGGATGCCACCGTAGAGGATGTTAAGTCTGCTACAAAGGCAACAGTCCCCTCTATTTCTTCTCCCTATACCCTACATCCCACTGTCTTTGCGGTAGAAGACGGCTATCAGATCATCTTTACCACAGACACCACCGGTATGGCCTGGATCGAAGTCGGCGGAAAGAAATATTACGATCAAACCACCGGTCTCATGGATTGGGAAACCAAGTACCACAGTATTCGCATTCCCCGTGTAGCTTTGGACTCCGCTCGTTCCTATAAGACCTGCTTCCAGTCCATGACCACTCGCGCCGCTTACTCCCCCACGCATGGAAGTACCGTTAGCCGAACCTACCCCTTCACACCTATGGCAGATAAGCCGGAGCCCGTGATCCTGTGTCTATCCGACTTCCGCAGTCTTGCTACAGAGGCAAAGGCTGTTGCCAAATACAAGACCTTTGATGCTCTGTATATTGGCGGCGACTATGCCACTCAGGGCAATACCGAAGCCAATCTGAAGACCCTGTTGGATACTGCAAGTGCCATTACTACCGGTACCAAGCCCGTAATTTTCACCCGCGGTAACCGCGAGATCCGTGGCAATTATTCCTATCTTCTGGACGCCGCTGCTCCCACAAGTGCCGCAGGCAAGAGCTACTATACCATTGAACAAGCCCACTTCTTTGCCATCGTCTTAGATTCCGGCGAAGATAAGCTGGACAGTAATTCCGCATACGGCAATACCATCGACTATCAGAATTTCCGTAAAGAGCAAACCCAGTGGCTCAAGGAAGTTCTGGCTGAAGGCAAGTGGAAGGACTATCCCACCAGAATCGCTTTTGTCCACATGCCTATCACTCGTAATACCACCGCAGGTCTAAAAGAAGATTTCGCTGAATGGATCAAGATCCTAAATCAAATGGGGATCAGTCTCATGATCTCCGGTCACAACTATAGCCACACACTTTACGCTTCCAATGCAAGCGGTAACGTAGGAAGCCCCAACTTCCCCACCCTTATCAGTTGCGATGTTGACAATGCAGACTACACCTACAGTGGCTCCTATGTTACCTTAGGTACCGACACAATTAAGATCGAAAGCGTTTCTGCAACAAAGAAACTCTTAAAGACTTCTACCACAAAGAATGTCACAGCCCCCACCTATCCCGCTTCCGCAGATCAGTACCTGATGTTCGATTTCAATAACGATTCTGTTGCTCTGGATCGATACCATAGCTCCGTCTACGGCGGACTCAATTTCGACCAGAAGGCCAACTGGGACAGCGAGGCCAACACCGGTGAAGCAACCATCAGCCGCGGTGTGCTTAGTTTCTCCCCCGCATCCGAAACCGTAACATCCTCCGGCATCCACAGCCGTGCAAAGAATAACGCAAAGGGTAACTGGGCATACCGTCCCCTCCATTATTACACCAAGGCCACAGACTATTGCCAGGTTCGTTTTAAGATCGACAACGCAGTAGCCTCTACCACAGACGGAACCGCAAAATTCCGTTTGGATGTAGACTGTCCCAACGATATTGATCCCTCTGCCGACGTATCTAAGACCTATGTTCGCTATGAGCAAAGCTTCAAGGCCGCCGATGTTGTAGGCAAGGGCTATGTAACCATTTCTTTCCCCTTAAATTCCACCGCATACACCAGCATGAATTGGATGAATCTGGTACATCCTCAGTTCGTCAATCTCAAGTCTGCTAGCGGTTCCACTGCAGTCTTCTCTATTGACTATATCTACATTGGACCCCAAGAATCCTTCCCCAAGCAGGATGATACCCTGTTCTTCGATTTCACCGACACCGTCGAAGATCGGGATCGTTACAACAGCTTTACCTACAATTATCTCAACTTCGATGCACCCTCGAACTGGACTGCATACAACGGCTCCCCCATGTCCACTATCGAAGACGGTGTCCTCAAATTAGCTGTTCCCACCGGAAATACCGATACCGCCCATTCCACTCGTAGCCGTAGAGATAGTTCCAGTTCTCTCCACTTTGTCCCCGGCAAGAACGATATTTTACAGGTACGCATTCAGATCAATAATGCCGTTGCAACTACAACCGATGGAACGTCTACATTCCGCATGGATCTGGACCGTAGCAATGCCATTGTCAATGCAGCGGGTACCAGCCGTACTTGGACAAACATCCCTATTACCTTCAATCTTGCCGACTATGTAAATCAAGGCTGGTTCGTTCTGGAGACTAAGCTCACCGACGCAGAGTATCTGGCTTCCGATTGGATCAATCTGATCCATCCTGTTTTCGCGAACATGACCAATGAATCCGGTAAGACTGCAGAATTTCTCATTGACTACATCTACATCGGACCCGCCGAAAAGAATCCCACAATTAAAGCCGATACCGTAGAAGGCTATGCTCCCACCGATGATTCGGATGTTCTCTATTTCGGTTTCGGTAACAATGCCGAAGACCGCGATCGTTACAAGAATAACTCCGTTTACGGCGGTATCAACTATGACACCTCCGGCTCTGTAAGAACTCAGAATTTCCTGAATGGCAGTGGTGCTATTGATTTCCCCGTAAGTGGAAGTCAGACCGTGGATAATACCCTCGGCACCATCACTACCAAGCTCAACGGCCCCTACCCCACCGAGAGTAGCTACACCGGAAACGTAAGCCGACGCTTCATTTTCGGTGAAGCAAACGACATATCCGATTCTGTCGGCACTCTCCAATATCATCCCGCAAATGCAGAAGTATTCCAAGTTCGTTTTAAACTGGATAACCTGAAACTCCGCTCGGACATTGACACTGTAGATCCTCAGGCAAGAGCCAGAAATATCGCCCTTCGTTATTACAAGGACGGAGATACTGCACCGACTCTGAACACTGCTACCTACGGCGATATCACCGAAAACGGCAAGTATGTGGTTGTTACTCTGCCCCTTGACAGCACCTTCACTTCTGCCGAAGTAATCACTAAACTCTTCGTCGAGTTCCACGGCTTTGTGAAGCTGGATGACACCAAGGACGGATATGTTACTCTGGACTATGTCTATGTCGGCCCCAAGTCTACCATGCCTACACGTGAGGATGGTTACCTGTTCTTCGATTTCACCGATTCCGCTGCCGCCCAGTACCGCTATGCAAACAATACCTACGGCGGTATCAACTTTGACCGTATCGGTAATTGGTGGGACAACGGCGATGTAGCCTCTAAGAATATCTTAGGCGGTTCCTTGACCTTTACCTCTAAGTCCCTTTCTAACAAGAGCTGGCATTATCTCGGCACCGGAAACGGAGACGAAGACAGCTCAGGCAGAGCATATCCCCTGCATTATGTTCCTTCCGCAGAGGATTATTGCGAGGTGCGATTTAAGTTGGACGGTGCAACGCCTTTTACTGAAGACGGCCATCTCAGCTTCCGTTTGGAGTTCTTCTCCAGTGTCAACTCTGCAGATAATCTTGTAACTGTTACCAAGAACTTTAGTGCAGATGAAGTTGGTAATGGATATTTCACCATTCACTTCCCCTTAGGAACCGACGAAAAGTACATAGCTATGTCTGAAATCGTTCGCTTTAACATTTTGATCAATTCCGTAGCTTATGGCGATGTGATTACAGCAGATATCGACTATCTCTACATCGGTGCCGAAAGCACTATGCCCACTCCCCACATTTATGAGGAAATCTTCACAGAGGCAACCTGCACAGAGGATGGCAGCAAGATTCGTACTTGTGCAGAATGTGGTGTTACTCACACAGATATTTTCCCCGCTACCGGGCATAGCTATGAATACACTAACAACGGGGCTGATCACACCAAGGTCTGTGCATGTGGCCATACCGTTACCGAAAACCATGTGTTTGAACCCGACACCTGTGTTTGCGGTGAAACATCTGTTAAGGAGCCTGTGGAAAACACCAGCTTAAAGATCAATCATACCCTGAATCTCGCTAGCGACATTTCCGTAAACCTGGTAGTCAGCAAATCTCTGTTACAGGGCTTTGATATGGACACCGTATACATTATGACTGAACTGGATGTATACAGCGATAATACCAAGACCGGAACAAAGTCCATTAAGATTCTCCCTGTTGACCAGGGTAACTATTACTACTTTACCCTTACCGGTCTGACCGCAGTACATATGAACGACCGGTTCCGCAGTGTCCTCTACGGAAAAGTCGGATCGTAGCCATGT
>JAZREB010000166.1:0-10858 GCA_045660585.1 Faecousia sp.
CCGGCGGACAGTGCCAGAGAGTTGCCATTGCCCGTGCCATTGTCACAAATCCCAAGATCCTCTTGGCCGACGAGCCTACAGGTGCATTGGACTCCGCTTCCGGCACACAGATCATGGATATTTTCGATGAGCTGAACCAAAGCGGTGTGACCATCATCATGATCACCCATGAGCAAGAGGTTGCGGCCAGAGCAAATCGGATCTGCCACATCCGCGACGGCATCCTTTCCGGCGGTATGCCGGAGTATGAGCCCCGGGGCGCATCCCGTAAGGTAGCCTGGGACGAGGCAACCATGGAGCTTCCTCGTTTCTGCGAGGAAGAACCTGCCACGGAGCCCATGGCAGAGCAATTTATACAGGAACCCACAGAGGAGTGGGAAGACCCGATTCCTCAAATGCTCCCCACACAGTCCCTACCTGAGGAACAGCTCCAAGAGGAGGAACTGCCTACGGCACTTCCTGCAGAGGAGTCTGCCTCGGAACCCCAAGACTCCATCCTCGATTCCCTGGGTGGAGGACGGGGACTCCACGGACACGACACGGATCTGTTTGAGATGGCATACGATGTATTTGATTCTCCCGACAGACCGGACGTGTTTGCAAGTCCCGAGATCGGGGACGTATTCTCCGTGACGGAAGGAGAGGAGTTTAGAGACCATGTCTAAGAAAATGAAAACTCTCCTGATCAGTACAGTGAGCATCCTCCTTGTTGTTGCCATTTTGGTGGGTGTTCTGTGGTATTTTGCCAACAAGCGTGACCCCGTAGCCGTAACACCTGTATCCCAGCTAACCTTGGGCTACATGGGAGAAGCGCCCATGTATGACGGAACGGTGTCCACCAATAATTTCCAGGCCGCTTACTTATCCGGCACCCAGAAGGTTCAGCAGATCTATGTAACCGAGGGACAGACGGTGAAAAAGGGAGATGTCCTCTTCCGTTATGACACCACTCTGACGGATATCCAGTTGGAGAGACAGCGTCTTGCTTCCGAGCAGGCACAGCTCACCTTAAAGGAAGCCAAGGCAGAACTGGAAGAAATCAAAAAGATGAAGCCCTATTCTCCGCCTCCCACCACCAGACCCACTACACAGCCCACTACCGGTCCTCTGGATCCCGTCGAGGATCTGCCTCATTACATTACCGGAAAGGGCACTCGGGCAGAGCCTTACCGCTATCTGTGGTCGGAAGAGCTGGACTTTGACCAGGACTTCCTGAGATCTCACCTCAGTGCCCAGAGAACGGAGTGCTATCTGGCCTTTGAGATCCGAGAGAGCAATGCTCTGGCAGGAAAACTGCTGAATCTGTGGGGTCTGTATGTGGCTGTCATAGAGCCGGAAGAACCTGAGGAAGAAACAACAGAGCCTACAGAGGAAACGGAGCCTACCGAGGAGACAGAGCCTACCGAGGAGACAGAGTCCACGGAGGAGACGGAACCTACAGAGGTAACCGAGCCCACCGAGGAAACCACTGATCCCGATGCATGGAAGCAGTGGGAACTGACCTATCGATTCTTCATTCCCGAGGAACGGGATGTCGATAATACCACTACCCCCACAACACGGGAGACCGAGTGGATCGACACCAGCTCCGGCTATACCGCCGCAGAGATCGCAACCATGAAGAAAGAAAAGGAACTGCAGATCCGCGACCTGGATCTGGAGGCTCGTATGGCAAAGCTGGCCTACGAAACCATGAAACAGGAAATGAGCAGTAGCATCGTGACCGCCACGGTTTCGGGCACGGTCATTAACCTGAAGGACGAGGAAACTGCGCAGATGACCGGGGAACCCTTACTGCAGGTTACAGAGGGCGGTGCCTTCTATATTACCATCCGTTTGGGAGAATACGACCTGGAACGGTATGAGACCGGTTCTCTCGTTACGGTTTCTTCCTGGATGAATTACGGCTATACTGCCACAGGCTCCCTTGTCAGCATTTCCAAGGATCCTGTACAGGGGGATTCCTACAGCTATTACGGCGGCAACAGTGACGTTTCCTCTTACGAGGCTACCATTGTGGTACCCGGGGAAGCCAACCTGCAAGAAGGCGAATGGGTCGGCGTAACCTTCGCTGTGGATGAAGGACAGGATTCCGGACAGTTGTATCTGGACAGTGCCTATATCCGAGAGGAAAACGGCCTTTCCTACGTATTTACCCGTAATGCAGAGGGTCTGCTTGAAAAGACCTATATCCGTACCGGCTCTGTTATGTGGGGCTATACAGCAGTAATCAGTGGCCTGACAGAGGAAGATTGGATCGCCTTCCCCTATGGTAAGGATGTAGTAGACGGTGCTCCCACCTATGAGGACCAGGGAGAACTGTACTATGACGATTTGATGTAAGGAGGGGTATGTATGTTTTCCAGTGTATCACAAGCCCTCCAGAGTATCTTATCTCATAAACTGCGGTCCTTCCTGACGATGCTGGGTATCATCATCGGTATCGCCGCCATTATTACCATTGTTTCCACCATCAAGGGAACCAATGAACAAATCAAAGAAAATCTGATCGGCGCAGGGAACAACGTCGTATCTGTCCGCCTGTTCCAGAATGACATGGAGTATGAATCTGCTTATGCAGGCAACCCCGTAGGCGTTCTGCAACCTGAGAAAGAGGACAAGGAAGCCCTGAGAAAGCTCAGCGGTGTCCGGGAGGTTTCCTTCTACCGCTACAGAGAATACGCAGATCAGGTATATTATCGCAATACTGCCTTTAACGGAAAGATCTACGGTGTAGACGAGACCTATTTCCATGTTAACGGCTATGGGATCCGTCAGGGACGGGATTTTGGCACTGTGGAATTTACCTCCGTTCGGAAGAATATCCTTCTGGACACCGTTGCCGCTCGCTCCCTCTTCGGTTCCGAGGATCCTGTAGGGGAGATCATCGAGATCATGGGTGAGCCTTTTACGGTGATCGGCGTTCTGGAACGGAGCAAGAGCTTCGAGCCCGTCATCAATTCCCGTGAGGATTACGACCTCTACGCCACAGAGGAAAACGGCATTATCTTCATGCCCAATACCGCATGGCCTGTGGTCTACCGCTTTGATGAGCCTGTTCAGGTTGATATCAGCGCAGAATCCACCGAGGATATGACCGAGGCAGGAAAGGTCGTTGCAGACTACCTCAATGCCAATGTGATTGCAGAATCCACGGTTCTGGGAGGAATTTCCTACCGAAGCAACGATCTGCTGGAAAAGGCGGAGCAGTTGCAGGCAATGAGCAATTCCACCAATCAACAGTTGATTTGGATCGCCGGTATTTCCCTCTTGGTTGGCGGTGTGGGTGTTATGAACATCATGCTGGTCAATGTTACGGAGAGAACCGCAGAGATCGGCTTGCGCAAGGCCGTTGGAGCAAAGCGTCGCAGGATCCTTGCACAGTTCCTGGTGGAGGCATCTGTTCTTGCAGGTATCGGTGGCATTTTAGGTGCCGGACTTGGTGTAGGTCTGTCTCAGCTATTATCCCGTCTGATGCAGACACCTACTGCGGTGAGTATCCCCGCAATGATCGGTGCAGTAGCATTCTCTGTCCTCATCGGTTTGATTTTCGGCCTCCTGCCTGCGGTGAAAGCTTCTAATCTGAATCCCATCGAGGCGCTGAGACGAGATTGATTTTTCCATACAACAACGGGAGCTGTAGCCGATGGTTCGCTACAGCTCCCACTTTCAAAGAAGGTATAACACAATGAAACAAGAACACAGCCTGTCTGTATCGGAGCTCCATTATCGGAAAATGACACAGACACCGGTGGCGCGATTGATCATTCAGTTAGGGATGCCCACCACGGTGTCTATGCTGATCACCAGTATTTACAATATGGCAGATACCTACTTTGTAGGAACCCTGGGAGAGAGTGCACAGGCCGCCACCGGCATACTCTTTGCTCTGCAATCTG
This sequence comes from Faecousia sp., assembly GCA_045660585.1. Lineage (GTDB taxonomy): Bacteria > Bacillota > Clostridia > Oscillospirales > Oscillospiraceae > JAZOXB01. The sequence continues at coordinate 3,900 of JAZREB010000166.1, forward strand.
TGATCCAGGGCATTGCATTTATGCTGGGACAGGGCTCCGGCTCGGTGGTAGCCAAGGCTCTGCCAAAGCAGGATACAGAGGAAGCAAGTGGGTATATTTCCACCGCCTTCTTTTCCGGTGCTACCGTAGGCTGCGTGATCCTTGCACTGGGACTTTTATTCCTGACGCCTCTTATGAATCTCTTGGGAAGTACGGCTACCATCCTGGCCTATGCCAAGGACTATGGCATGTGGGTACTGATCGCCTGTCCCTTTATGATCTGCTCCCTTATCCTGAACAATAACCTCCGTTTTGAAGGAAAGGCCTTCTATGCCATGTTCGGCCTGACCACAGGCGGTATACTGAACATATTCGGTGACTATTTGTTGGTATCGGTCTATGATTTCGGCATCAGTGGAGCAGGCTTTTCCACTGCGGTCTCCCAGATGATCAGCTTTACGATCCTCCTTATTATGTACCTGACCAAGGCACAGGGAAAGATCCGTCTGAGTTGTATCAGCCGTCGTGCAAAGGTCTATTTGACCATTATGAGTGTAGGCTTGCCTTCCCTGATCCGACAGTGCTTAACGGCTATTTCCGGCAGCCTCCTGAACAATTTGACCAAGCCCTTTGAGGACGCGGCTATTGCGGCTATGAGCGTAGTCAACCGCTACTCCATGTTCGTTATGTGCGTGGGACTTGGTATCGGTCAGGGCTTCCAGCCCGTTGCGGCCTTTAATTACGAGGCAGGGGAGAAAAAGCGCGTCCGTCGGGGACTTCTCTTTACCATGTGCTTCTCTACGGTGTTTGTATCCATTATGTCTGTGCTGACCTTCTTCTACGCAGAGAAAATTATTCTCCTGTTCCAGGATGCACAGACAGTTGTAACCATCGGCGCAGAGGCTCTGCGCTATGCTGCCTTTGGTCTTATGTTTATGCCCCTGACCATTCCTATCAATATGCTCTATCAGAGTATCCGGAAGGCGGGGATCGCATCCTTCCTATCCACGCTCCGATCCGGCGCTCTTTTAATGCCCACCTTGCTCATCGGTGTACCTCTTCTGGGCTTAAAGGGGATCCAGATCGCCCAGCCCCTGGCAGATTGCCTGACGGGTCTTATTTCTATTCCCTTTATCATCCGCTATCTGCGGACGGATAAATAAAAAGAACCGTGTCAAAATGCAGGACAGAACATTTTGACACAGCCCATAGTATGTTATTCCGGGATTGCGGAAAGAATATTTTTGCAATAGTCCCTGAATGCCTCTACGGCACTCTGAGGGTGGACAATGGTTGCTCTGCCTGCAAAACGGCACAGCCAAGCGAAGAAATTAGGTGACAGTGCGATCTTGGTCTGGAAGGTGAAGTGGTTCTCTCCTGTGGGAGTCATGAGGATATCCTTCCCGAATCGATCCACCACCACACCTGCGAGGCTGTTTTCAAAGCGGAGTTTTACCTTGACCCGTTCCCCACGGAACATGCCGAACATGACCTTGGAGTATTCTCCGGGATCAAAGGAGGCGGTTTCTTCTGTGACGGTACGGGGGGATTCTGTTAGGAAAATCTCTTCCATCTTATCCACACGATAGTGGGTCAGACCGTGGCGGTCGCTGTGGGCTACCAAGTAGTAATTCTCATCATCCCACAGCAGGGCATAGGGGCTGGCCTCGTAAACTCCGGGACGGAATTGCTTCTTTAAGTCAACGCCCCAATCGAAATAGCGGAAACGGATCCTGCGATCCAGTGCAATGGCCTCGTGGATCACGTCTACGGCATCCATATTTTCATCACTCTGGGATTTGACACGGCCTGCCAGAACGATCTCCCGTCGCAGGAGGGCAGACTCGTGGATGCTGGATTGTCCGGCTAACTTTTGAATGAGCTCTGCGGAATGCTTGGAGGACAAGAAACGGGAGGACAGAACCGCATCTACCAGGAATCGCAGTTCCGACAGTTCAAATTCCCGTTTTGCCAAATAGTAGCCCTCGGGCTTGCCCCGCTTATATCGGACATCTAAACCGTAGAGATTCAGAGCTGCCAGATCGGAATACAGGCTCTTGCGTTCGGCACGGATGCCCAAATGTTCCAAATGCTCCAATAAGGTCTGGGCAGAGGCCGGATGGGTCTCATCTGTGTTCTGACTTAAATAATCCTTTAGATACAGGAGCTTTAGCTTCTGTCCTTCGCTTTTTGCCATAAATATCACCCTGCTTTACAGTATCATAAGATGGGAGATATGGCAAGTATTTTTTCAGGAGACTTGACGATTTTGTTCCTTCGTGATATTCTATTACCAAAAGAAGGTAGGAGGTGGTTCTATGCTACGCCGTGATAACAAGTATTTTAAATGGGGCATGACCGCTGTGGTGGTTCTGTCAGCCGCCGTGCTCTTCTGGCTGATTTTTTCCAATCTGAGCAGATTTTATAATCTGATCGCAGAATTTTTCGGTATTATATCCTCTCTCCTTTACGGCTGTGCCTTTGCCTATTTAATGAACCCCATTATGGTGCGTTCAGAACGCCTATACAGCCGAATCCTACGGAAGTGGAAGGGAAAGGAAAAGCTAAAGCATAAGGTCATTCGTACCGCCGGCGTCACTACTGCGGTTGTGATATTTTTGGGGATCTTGGCTGCTTTGACGGCATTGATCATTCCCAGTATTGCAAACAGTGCCGCAGAACTCTTCAATCCGGATCATTTGCACGAGTATTATGTCACTGTCGAAACTTGGGTCTATGATACCTTCACCGGTAGCGGTGTGGAGAGATGGATCCGATCGAACTTCAACGATGTTGTCCTTTTCATAAAGGACTTCCTGACCAATCTGAATTTACTGGATCTTCTGTTAGGTGCATTCAGCTCTGTTTATGGAGCTATTGCTACAGTGTTCAATATAATCATTGGTCTCATTGCCGGTGTCTATATCCTCATTTATAAGGCTGAGCTTCGTGCCCAGGCTAAGAAGCTGACCATTGCTCTCTTTAGAGAAGAGCGAGCAAACCGTATTTTTGAGATCGCCAGACGTAGCGATCGCATTATGGGTAGCTATGTTATCGGTAAACTCATCGATGCCCTCTTTGTGGGCGTTGTGACCTACCTTGCACTGTTGATTATGGATATGCCCTTTGCACCCCTGATCGCGACCTTGGTAGGTGTGACCAATATCATTCCCTTCTTCGGTCCTTTTATCGGTGCGATTCCTTCTGTATTGCTGTTGCTCATTGAGAATCCCATTGACGCGGTCTATTTTGCAATTTTCATTCTGATCCTTCAGATCGTTGACGGCAATATTATCGAAAATCGCATTCTGGGTGAAAAGCTGGGAATGTCCGATTTCTGGGTACTGGTTGCTATTTTGATCTCCGGCGGATTTTTCGGATTTATCGGTATGCTTATTGGTGTACCCATCTTTGCGGTAATTTTCACCATTATCGGTGACATTGTAAACAACCGTCTGCGGAAGAGAGATCTTCCCACAGACACCGACGTATACGAGGGGGTACGAGCCGTAACGGATCTACCGTCTACCTCACCTGATGAGGGGGAGGAAAAGCAAGAATAACCTTTAGAAAGGAGGGGACCCCATGTCCAACGTATATTTTCAGATGGAAGGCTTAGCCGTAGCAAAGGCCTTTGGCGAGGTATGGAAATACATTGCGCCTTTTATTGCCCTTGTTATACTGTGGCGATGTGCGGCGCCCCTTCTGCGTTTCCGCCAGGAGCCGGAGACTTGGGCATGGCTCAAGCTCAGCGATGGACAGGAGCTCCCCGTGACCCACTGGGAGAGTATATTGGGCAGTTCCCGATCCTGTGATATTATCCTGAATTTTGCCACGGTGTCTCGTTCCCATGCTGTTCTGACCCGTTATGATGATGGGAGCTGGTCCATTACGGATATCGGCGGTAAGAATGCCGTCCATGTAAATCGCAAGCGTGTAACAGCGGCGGCACTGAAATATGGAGACAAGATCTCCTTGGGTGGAGTAGAGATGACCCTGCTCCCTGTTTCCAAGGCACAGCTTCGGGAACAGAACAGCGAGCGTACACGGCCCCTGGATCTGAGCCTGCCCAGTGTGACCCTACTCCTTTTGACACTGTTCCAGTTCTTCACGGGACTGTGTCTGTGGATGGTTTGTAAGACTGCATACGCATCCCAGGTGTTTAACGGATTTTTCCTCCTTATGGTCATAGAATGGGGACTGTTTTTTATCATCCGTGTAACGGGGCGCAGTGGCTTTGAGATAGAGACCATTGCATTCTTCCTCTGTACCATTGGATTGTCGGTTATTGCATCCGATTCTCCCGGAGAGATCAGCAAACAGGTTGTCTGTATTCTGGGCGGTGTGGTGATCTACTTGATCATTGCCCTTTCTCTGCGGAACCTGAATTGGGCTAAGAGCTTCCGTTACATTGCCGCTGTTGCGGGTATCGGGCTGTTACTTATCAATCTGCTCATTGGTGAAGAGATCAATGGCGCAAGAAACTGGATCTCCCTGGGGGCCTTTACGCTCCAGCCTTCGGAACTGGTAAAGCTGTGCTTTATCTATGTAGGAGCATCCACCATGGATCGTATTGTATCTAAGCGGAATGTGCTTTCCTTTATTATCTATTCTGTTATCGTATGCGGCTGTCTGGTACTGATGAATGACTTTGGTGCGGCACTGATTTTCTTTGTGACCTTCCTTGTGGCGGCATATCTCCGATCCGGCAGTGTGGCAACGGTAGCCCTTGCCTTAACGGCTCTTGCCTTTGCGGCGGTGATCGTCATTGTGTATTTCGGCAACCATGTAGAGGCCAGATTCTCTACATGGGGTCATGTCTGGGAGCATCCCTATGACAAAGGGTACCAGCAGACCCGATCCATGATCCGTATTGCTGTAGGCGGACTATTCGGTTTAGGTGTGGGACAGGGCTGGTTGAAAGCGGTTGCCGCATCGGATACAGACCTTGTTTTCGCCTTTGTCAGTGAGGAATGGGGACTTATCATGGCAGTGATCATGGTTCTTGTTTTGCTGGTTCCTGCTGTGTTCTTCCTCCGATCTGCCCGTGTGGGTCGCAGTAGCTTCTACACCATCGGCGCAGGTGCGGCGGTGGCTGTTATCCTGACCCAGACTATTTTGAATGTATTCGGTACCATGGATCTGCTACCCCTGACAGGTGTTACCTTGCCCTTTGTATCCAACGGTGGTTCCAGTATGCTGTGCTGTTGGGGGCTCATCGCCTTTATTAAGGGTGCAGATACCAGACAACATGCTTCCATAGCTGTTAAGGCTCGCTTTGTAGGAGGTGGCAAGGATGAATAGAATTGCCAATCGCTCCTGGGCTGCCATGGTGCTTGCTATTGCTCTGTTCCTGGGGATGTGTACCATTGTGGTGCGGTATTTCCGGGACTCGGAGGAATGGTATCTCCATCACAGCAACTCTGCCGTCTATACCGATGGCAATCTCAACAGTGGTATGGTCTATGACCGTGCAGGGACTCTCCTAATGGACGGAACGGACGGCAGAGTCTACCCTGAGGATGAGATCCTGCGCCGATCCACCATCCACCTGCTGGGAGATGTAGAGGGGAATATCCCCGATTATATGATGGATCACTATTCCGATGAATTGACGGCCTATGATCTCTTCAGCGGTGTCCAGAGTGGACAGGGCGTATCTATGGAGCTGACTGTGAACAGTCAGGTGCAAAAGATCGCCTATGAGGCTCTGGTAGGTAAAGCGGGCACCATCGGTGTCTATAATTACAAAACCGGGGAGATCCTGTGTATGGTTTCTACCCCCGGCTTCGATCCCACTACGCCTCAGGAGGTAGACGGTACCGAGGCCTATGCCGGTGCTTACGTCAACCGATTCTTACATGGCAGTTATACCCCCGGCTCTGTATTCAAGGTCGTGACCGCCTCTGCAGCCATTGCAGAGATCCCGGATCTGGAATCTCGGGTATTTCATTGTAGCGGTGACTGGATCGAAGATGGCGTAATCGTGACCTGCAGTGGCATTCATAATGATATCCAATTCGATACCGCCCTGACCAAATCCTGCAATGTTGTCTTTGCACAGCTTGCGGTGGAATTGGGAGCACAGACTCTTCTGGAATATGCAGAAAAAGCAGGGGTCACGGGAATCCTGAATTTTGATGGTTTCAAAACCGCACAGGGAGCAGTTGATCTGGAGAATGTGTCTACCAATGATCTGGCATGGTCCGGAGTAGGACAGCATAACAATCAGATCAATCCCTGCCAGTATATGACCTTTATGGGAGCCATTGCTAATAGCGGTGTTTCCGCAAAGCCCTATGTGGTTTCCAGGATCCGTTGCGGACAGGAGGAGACCTACAGGGCCGCTACTACCATGAACGAGCCTATGCTGGAGCAGGCGGTTGCAGACCGTCTGGTACAGTCCATGCACTTGGCTGTTGTGAATAACTACGGAGAGTCCAACTTTGCAGGCCTCTATGCGGGGGCAAAATCCGGCACCGCCGAGCGTGGCGGAGACCTGACCCCCAATGCTCTGTTTGCAGGCTTCTTACAGGATCCCAATTACCCCCTTGCTTTCGTGGCAGTGGTAGAAGGTGGCGGATCCGGTAGCCAGACCTGTATCCCCATTATGAACCAAGTCCTCAATGCCTGTGTTACCGCATTGAGCATGGAATAAAAAATTTAAAAATTTTAGAGAAAAGACTTGACAAATGGGGAATCATAGAGTATAATAACCAAGCTGGTTTCAGGAGAGACTGGCGTATGGAGAGGTGGCTGAGCTGGCCGAAGGCGCACGACTGGAAATCGTGTAGGCGTTAAAAGCGTATCGCGGGTTCGAATCCCGCCCTCTCCGCCATGAAAAGGGGCTGTAAAAAAAGTCCCCCAAAAAACAGCAGGCTGTGCCGAAAGGTACAGCCTGCGAATTTTTTACAGAAAAAGGGCTGATCCTGTAGAAAAATCAGCCCTTTGGTGTTATAATTTAACTGCAATGAAAAACA